>JBPCTU010000248.1:0-5205 GCA_051011515.1 Acidimicrobiales bacterium | reverse complement strand
GTGCACGTCCTTGTAGCGGGCGTCGCCGCCGTTGTGGGCGCCGGACAGGCGGCTTCGAAGTCCTCGCTTGCCGTCGAGGTACGTTCGGTAGGTGATGTGGACTCCAGTCGCCACTAGGACTGGAACTGCATCGTGGTTGACAGCGGTCCCGTCGCCGCCAGGTGAATCGGGGCCGTCGGCCGGGTCGCGCTCCGGGTCGGGCTGACTCATCGCTCAGACCCGTAAGTCGTCTCGGCTCGCCAGAAGTAGACGAACCCGTAGATGACGCTCGCGAGCGCCCATGCCGGGGCGGTTATCCAGAACCACCAGCTCACGTCCTGCTCCATGATCGACCACCGGCCGAGGCTGATGAACTGGTAGAGCGGGTTGACATCGAAGAGGGCCAACGCGGCCGGATTGTCGGTAAAGGCTTCCGGGTCGTAGAGAACACCCGACGCGTAGAAGCCGAGCCGTGTGACGTGGGGCAAGATGCTCGAGAGGTCTCGGAACGAATGGCCCAACCGGGCGAAGATAAGGATTGACCCGGTGACGAAAACGAACGTGATCGCCACCACTGCCGGGAAGAACAGCCATCTCCAGTCCGGCACCTCTCCAGTCACGATCGCGGTGATGAACAGCACCAGCAGGCCGGGCATGAGCGTGTAGAGGCTGCTCAGCGAGACCGCTAGCGGAATAACTGCTCGAGGGAAGTAGAGCGAACGTACGAGGCCGCGGTTGCGGAACATGGCCCTCGACGCCACCACGGTGGTGCTGGCAAAGAACCGGTACAGCAGAACTCCGATCAACAGGAACGTGACGTAGTTGTCGGCCCCGCGGTTGACGTCGAGCAGCACGCCGAAGATCAGCCAGTAGATCCCCGTCAACAGGATCGGGTTGATGAGGAACCAGAAATTTCCCAGCGCTGTATCGAGGTTCTGGGCATGGAGTTCGTGACGCGGCATGGCGCGTACGAACTCGCGGCGGTCCCAAAGGTCGGCCAGGTACTCGCGCAGCGTTGAATGACCCGTGACGGGCGTCAGTTCAGGCGAAGCGGACTCCACGGTCACAAGTGTTGCCGTTCGTTGTGCACATTTCGCGGTTTGGGTCCGACCAGGAACCCGGCGCCCCAGCACAGGTGCATTGTCGGGAAGACGGTTGCGAGGGTCGCAGCCTCGCTCGGCTCGTCTGCTTCGATGGTGCTTGCTGCCAGTACTGCGGCTGCGTACGTCAGCGGGGCGAGCAGTCCGAGCCGGTGCCCTCGCGCTGCTCCGGCGGCTCCGGCGGCGATGGCAAGCACCGTGACAGGAGCAGCCAACTGTCGTGCTTTCAGCGACCGCGGGTGCCTCTTCAACACTTCGCGTTTCCATTGTCCGTACTCGAAGTACTGCTTGGCCAACGTTCCCACTGTTCCCCGGGGCGAATACGCGACCTCGAGCTCGGGGTCGAACCAGATCGTGTATCCGGCTTCGCGGAGTCGCCAATTGAGTTCGTAGTCCTGGTTCCTCGTCAACGTTTCGTCAAAACCGCCCACGCGTTTCAGCGCGTCGCTGTCGAACACGCCCAGGTAGACGGTGTCGGTAGGTCCTTGGTCGCCTCCGTAGTGGAACTTCGCGTTGCCCACGCCGAAGCGCGATGTCATTGCCTTTGCCACCGCTTCCTGGAACCGACCGGACCCGGTGGCCCGCTGAACCCCGCCCACGTTGGCGGCGCCGGTACGTCCGAGTGTGGCGATCGCTTTGTGGATGTAGCCGGGTGGCAAAACGCAATGAGCGTCGACTCTGGCTACCACTGGCGAGTCAACTAGCTCGAGTGCTGCGTTGAGGCCTGCTGCTGTGCCTCCGCCGGGGTTCGGTGTCACGTCGATGCGTTCGTCGTGCGCCAGTTCTTTCGCGACGGCCTCGCTCTCATCGTCGGAGGGGGCAACAGCGATGATCAGTCGGAGATCTCCGGGGTAGGCCTGGTTCAGCACTGATTCGACGGCCCTGACGAGGCCTTTGGCGTCGTTGCGCGCCGGCATCACCGCTGTGACCGATGGGTAGGAGTGCGCCATGAGGCGGGTGGGTCAGAGACGCCCGGTGAGGATCGTCCAGACAGTGCGAAGCATTATCTGGAGGTCGAGAATCGGGGACCAGTTGACCAGGTATTGGAGGTCGTACCCCAGCTTGAAGCCTGGGTCGGTGTCGTAGTGGCCGTGTACCTGGGCCAGCCCGGTAAGTCCGGGAGGAATGTCGTGGCGGCGGCCGTAACCCGGAATGATGGCCTCGTATCGCTCGGCGAACTCCGGTCGTTCGGGCCGTGGACCGACGATGGACATCTGGCCGACGAGTACGTTCCAGAATTGTGGCAGCTCGTCGAGGCGGGTCCGACGCAGCCACCCCATACCACGCACTATTCGGGGGTCGTCCTCGGTGGCCTTGACTGCTCCGGTGGCCTCTTCGGCCCCGGGCACCATCGAGCGGAACTTGTACATCGTGAAGGGTTTGCCGAACCTGCCCACCCTTTCCTGAGCGTGGATGATGTTGGGACCGGCCACGATTCGGACATACAATGAGACCAACGCGCCCAGGATCAACAGGAACGGCAGGGCGATGATCATGTAACCGGGTTCGGTCACTCGCTTGAGGCGGGCTCGGTGAGGAGGCAGAGCATGGGCCCGCAACGCCACGAAGGGCATTCCGGCGATCTGGCGGCTTCGCTGTAGGCCCAGAAGCGTGTCTGCGGGGCTGATCCGGTGGAATACGCCGATCCGGCGTTCTTCGAGCTCTTCGAGAGGATGGGGATAGATCTCATCGAGCGTGTTGCCGCTGAGTAGAAGGGCGTCGGTGGCGTGAACTCGTTCGATCGCCTCTTCGAGATGGTCGAGGTTCGCCACCTGTCCCGCAATGACTACGTCTGGTTCAGAGGTGTGGAGGTGGGATCGGGCCAGGATGATGTCGTCGGGGTTGCCGACGAGCAGCACACGAGGGCTGCCGAAGCGCCGTGATCGCAGTCTCGTGGCCAGCCAGCGGTTGAATGCGATGCCGAGTGAACCCAGAACGAGCAGGATCAGCAGGTTTCCTCGAGGCATCAGGTACTTGCCGGTGAGCAGCGCAGCAGCGCCGTCGAGAAGAACCGCCACGAGGGTGAGGGCGGCGGCACGCGGCAGCCACATGCGGGCCCCGAGACGTTTGAAGGGCTCGTACAAACCGCCGAAGTAGTACACGGTCATGTGTATGACGCCGGCCACGGTGAAGCCCGCCAGGTACTCGCTGACACTTTTCGGACGGAAGCCGTCGTCCAAGGCGACACGAGCCAGGACAGTACCTGCGAGGATCGCCTGAAGGACCACCCAATCGGCGATGTGGAGCCACCGGAGGCCGAACGGCAGCCTGCCGCCAACCGGGGTTTTGGTGGGGGGCGCTTCCTCAGCGGTGGTGGTTACGGTATGTGCGCGGGTCTCGACCATGGGCGTAAGGAATTGCAGCTTGTGGCAGCAGTGGATTGCAAGTCTATTCGGCCGGCTTGGCCTCGGGCGGCTTCATGCCCTGGTTTCTGAAGCTAACACTACGTACCGTGCACCGCAGCGCAGGCCACTGAACCCCCCGAGAACCAACTGGCGATCTCGTATTGGGAGGTCGGGCCACCGGTTGACCCGCGCTCTATCGGGCGCCATTACGCTCGGGGAATGGCCAAGCGAATTGTCATCCTCGGCGGTGGACCTGCTGGTAACAGCTGCGCCACTTACGCCGCCCGTCTAGGTGCCCAGGTCACGATGATCGAGCGCGACCTCGTCGGAGGCGCGGCTCATCTGCTCGATTGCATCCCGTCCAAGGCGATGATCGCCACCGGGGGCGCGATCTCTTTCATCAACCGGGCCCAGGGCATGGGGCTCGGAGACACCCAGACCAATATCGATGTCGAAGCACTTACCGAACGCGTCGAGAGCATCGAGCTCCGTCTCCGAACCCAGATGGAGAGCTTGCTGGCCAGCCAAGGTGTCGATCTCGTAAAGGGAACGGGAATGCTGAAGGGCCCGAACGAGGTGGTGGCTGAAACCGCGGAGGGTGTGATCGAGTATTCGGCCGACGTCATCGTTCTGGCTACCGGTAGCCGGCCTCGTATTCCGGAATGGGCGACGCCGGACGGCGAGCGAGTCCTCACCACCCGCGATGCCTACCCGCCCTCGGAGATGCCGAGCCACCTCGTGGTCATCGGCTCGGGCGTCACCGGCGTCGAGTTCGTCCACATGTTCAAGTCGTTCGGCGCCGAGGTCACGCTTCTGGTCAGTCGTCAACAGGTGTTGCCGAACAAGGATCCCGAGGTTGCGGCCGCGCTCGAGACCGACTTCCTGAGAAGGGGCGTCAGCCTGTTCAAAGGGGCGCGTGCCACCGGGATCGAGGCGAACGACGGCTCGGTCTCGGTCAGTTGTGGCGACGGACGTGTCGCTACGGGCAGCCATGCCCTTCTCGCTATCGGCTCTGTGCCGAACTCTGACGGCTTGGGGCTGGAGAACGCCGGAGTGGCCAGCGAGGACGGATTCGTCGCCGTCGACCACAACCTCCGTTCGTCGGTCGATCACATCTATGCCGCAGGTGACCTCTCGGGGAAGTTGCCGTTGTCGTCCGTCGGAGCGATGCAGGGTCGCAAGATCGCCGAACACGCTCTCGGCATCCACAGCGCCCGCGAGCACCGCCACATCGATTACGACAAAGCGGCCTCGGCGATCTTCACCGAACCTGAGATCGCCGATGTCGGGTTGGCCGAAGCCGATGCGTTCGCCGAGGGTCGGAAGGTGAGGGTCACCAAGGTTCCATTTACGGTTTCGGCCAAAGCGCTGATCAACGACGATCCGCGAGGATTCGTCAAGATTGTCAGCGACCCGGCAACTGGCGAGGTGCTCGGTGGTTCGATCGTCGGGCGTCACGCCGCGGAGTTGATCTCGCTATTGGCGTTGGCGGTGAGGAACAGCCTGACGGTTGGCGACATCGCCGAGAGCATGTTCGTTCACCCGACCCTCTCAGAGGTGCTCACCGAGGCCGCCGAGTGACCGACGACGGTCCCGAAGCCGATCCCGACGAGATAGCCAGCTTGGGCCAGCGGGCCCTTGGGCGGGCGATCGATCTGATGGTGGTAGCGGTTATCTCACTGGCCTTTTTTGCCCCGCAGCTGGTCCGCGATGCCGATGACGCCACGGTCCCTCGCTGGGCTCGGCTCGCGATTCTGGCTGTTTGGCTCGCGTACGAAGCC
>JBPCTU010000247.1:0-2903 GCA_051011515.1 Acidimicrobiales bacterium | reverse complement strand
GTTCGGGAGGGCCGTTGCGGGCGGAGGGTTGCGCTTGCTGTTGAATGTGTTCACGGTGGGGGATGTGGTTCTGGGCGGGATGAGGCTTGTCGGGTGACCGAGGTGGGGCTACGACGCTCGTCGTCTGATCTCGGCGGCGATGAGCCAGAGTCGGTCGTGGCCCCAGACGGCCAGGTCCGGCTCGGGCCACCCCGGCAACCACCCACAGGTTGCCGAGGAGGACGGACGGTGTGCTTGCTGGCCTCGTCGGCGGCGACAGTTCCTTCATGGTGGCCAACCTGCGCCCTGATGCTGACGCTGGCTTCAACGGTCCCTGGAGATTGGCTGGAGATCACGGATCGCTCGGCTGCGGCTAGTAAAACCCCTGCGAGCGCAGCAGCGAGAAGAACTCCCGACGGGTGGTTGGCCCGTAGCGACGGTTGCTGGGGCTGGCGAGTTCTTGCTCTTCGTAGATCTCCTTGGTTTCGCCGATCAGATCACCGGGCACCACACAGCGGGCCTCCTCGGGGTCAACGCCGTAGAGCTTGGCGGCGTTGAGGCCGAGGATCTTCGCCTTGATCTCATTGGTGACCTCGGGATAGCCGAACAGATGCCCGTCGCCCTGCAGCCCGGGGTGAGCCGTGAACGCGGCCATGCCCGCCCAGTCCTCCTCGTCGACGGCGATGCTCACGCCATGCGCATCGAACCAGGGGACCTCGAGGCGACGCTCGCGATACTGCTCCCAGGGGTGGAAGGGACCTCGGCCCGGAATGTCGGCGGAACACTCTCGATTGAGCTCGAACAGCCTGTAGCGCGACTCGTCGCTGTCACCGAGCTCGGCCATAGTGGCCAGCCGCACCCCGGTCGACACGAGTTCGGGATTGGGCGGCGGAGGGTCGTACCCCGTCAAGTCCAGTTCGAGGCGAACCCAATCGACATCCACGTCGCACGTCTATCAGATCTGGTCCCCGGGGAGCTCGCATCGCTTCTGGTCCACGCCGGTTTCGGTTCTGGCGAACCGAAGCCCTCACCGCGTCGTGGATCGCGGAATCAGCCCGGCGAGGCGACCGCTGGTCCGATTCAGGGGAACGGCGTATCGTGAGGCTCGTGGCAACTCTGGCGGTATTCGTACACGGGCTTGGTGCGGATGAGAGTGACTTCTGGGGGTCGACACCGGGCGCACTGCGGGGCTGCGACCTGGTCCGGCCCGACACGGTCATCAAGTTCTGGGGCTACGAAACGACCCACAAGCCCAGGCCAATGCAGCGGCTACTCGGGCCCATCGGAGCGGGTTCGCCCCACCAGTCCATCGACCGTCTTGGCGAGCATCTCTGGTCGAGGTTGAGGCAATGGTGGAAGGACGGCCGCTACGACGAGATCCGACTGCTGGGCCACAGCATGGGTGGACTCGTTGTCGCATCCGCAGTTGGGCGCGGACTCCAGGAACGTCGGGTTGACGATGAGTCTCTCATCGAAGCCTTGTCGGGTGTCGCGTTCGTTGCCACGCCACTGGGAGGAGCACGGCTTGCCGACCGGGCGGGGCCCCTCTTCGAACTATTCGGACGGAACATCCACGTGGCTGACCTGGCACAGGGATCTCAATCGCGTGCTGAGTTGGTTGACCGCTTCATCGACAAGGCGCTTCGACCAGGCCACCTGTCTTTGACGATCTTCCGGGCAAGCAACGACCAGGTTGTGGACGACTACGAAGTTGATGAGCCTCTCCGGTCGCGTGCGCTCCGCCGTCAAGAGCTGCTCAACTACAAACAGGAGGTGTTGACGGGAAACCACTCAGGTTGCGTCGTGGACCTGACTGCCGACGACGACGACCTTCGCACGCTCGCCCGATGGGTGCGCGGGCGACTCCGTCCCGCCGATCTTGCTGGCTTGGCGACAGAAGGTGCGCCGGTGTCCGTCTTCGTGAGCAGGCCCTCAGCGCTCAGCGCTGAGCAACAGACATTCTGGAGCAGCGTCGAACAGGTTCTGGCAGCTCACGGCCTCCAACCCCGCACTTTGGGCGTTGGTGCAGATGTCCAGCAATCAGATGGCGGCATGTACGACGTGCTGTCGCTGATGCGGATGTGTCGCGGCGCCCTGATCCTCGGGCTCAGCCAGGTGCATGCGCCGACCGTCGAATTCAAACGGAACACCGCAGACCAACGCACCGAAGGCCCCTGTGAGTTCGTGACTCCGTGGAACCACATGGAGGCGTGTATCGCCTTTGCCGAGAACCTCCCGATCCTCATGGTGAGGGAGATGGGCGTTCAAGGCGACGGGGTCTTCGACAAATCGAGCCTCCGGATCGTGACCTACAAGACCGACTTGGACCCATCTCGGATCGATGAACACTTTGGGCCCGCGCTCGAGGAGTGGGTTGGGCGTATTGCCGTTGAGGCCTCGGAGTACGTCTGAGTGCGGCTGCTCGAGTTCGCGTCGATCGGGAGCCAGCGCCTGCGCACAACAGCAGACGCCCAGGACTGTTGAACTCCCAGTTCTCGACGTCATTTCTGTGCGTCAGCGATCACGCACGAAATCAATCGGCCTCCTCCACACGCAGGGGGTCGGTGTTCAGGTCCCTCACGGGCCCAACCGCGGCAGGCCCCAGGCCCCATTGGTTGCCGTCCTGACGGTCTATGGTGCCTGCCCGAACGGAGGATGAACATGTGGGCTGCGCGATCCTGGCCAGCGATTGTGGCTCTGACGCTTGTGGGCCTGGTCACCGGGTGCGACGACGACGGCGGGGCGTCGGCCACCTCACTGACCGACGGCCGACGACCAGCTGCCAGGCACGATCACTGCTGAGCCGACATCGTGTAGAGATGCACCATCGACGTCTTCTCGTCCTCGGCACCATCATGGCGCTCGTCGCGACGGCGTGTTGGAAGCCGTCACTGACGCCCGAGTACTCCTACACCGTCCAGACC
>JBPCTU010000246.1:0-7052 GCA_051011515.1 Acidimicrobiales bacterium | reverse complement strand
GGAGTACCCGTTGTCAGTGAGCCAGGATCTTGTCGAAGAAGTCCTTTGTTCTGGGCTCCTCTGGTGAATTGAAGAGGGTTTCAGGACTCCCGCTCTCGACGAATATGCCCTCGTCGATGAAGAAGACCCGGTCTGCGGCTGCCCTTGCGAAGCCCATCTCGTGGGTTACGACGATCATTGTCATGCCCTCGGCGGCTAGTTCGAGCATGACGTCGAGGACTTCTTTGATCATCTCGGGATCCAGGGCGCTAGTCGGCTCGTCGAACAACATGAGCTTCGGGCCCATCGCAAGCGAGCGGGCGATTGCCACACGTTGTTGCTGTCCACCAGACAGCTGGGCTGGATAAGCGTCAGCCTTCTCCGGGATGCCGACGCGTTCCAGTTGGCGCCGAGCTTCTTCCTTGGCCTCGGCGGAGCTTCGGCCGCGCACTTTCTTCTGAGCGAGCGTGATGTTCTTCAACACGGTCAGGTGGGGGAACAAGTTGAACTGTTGGAACACCATCCCGACCTCGGCGCGCACCGTGTCGAGATCCGCGCCCGGATCGGTCACGTTGATCCCGTCGATTGAGATCTCACCGTGGGTTGGAATCTCGAGCATGTTCAAACAACGCAGGACGGTTGATTTGCCGCTGCCGCTTGGTCCAACGATCACGACGACTTCACCAACGTCGACGTCCAGGTCGACGCCGCGCACCGCCCAGATGTCCTTGCCGAAGATCTTGTGGAGGTCTCGTACCTGGATGAAAGGCTGGCTCACGCTGCCTCCTGCCGGCCGCGGTTCAAGCGCTTTTCCACCACTTGGAGGAGTAGCGACAGGAGAACCGTCAGCGTCAAGTAGATGAAACAGAGAACGAAATAGCTGTCTCGGAACTTGAAGGTGCTCGCCGCGTACTGTCGTGCCCGCAACGTCACATCTAACACTCCGAGCACAGACAACAGTGAAGTGTCCTTGAGGATCGCGATGAAGTCGTTCCCCAGTGGTGGCACTACCGCTCGCACAGCCTGAGGGAGGATGATCGAGCCTGTTGTTTGGCGGCGGCTCAACCCAAGTGACCGGCCCGCTTCTATCTGGCCTCGGTCGATGGACTGGATGCCGGCTCTGAAGATCTCGGCGATGTAGCCGGCATAGATGATGACCAGCGCGATTATGGCCCGCCATTCGGCGCTGATTCGGTTGTCCCATCCCAAGGCGTCGCTGACCTCGGGCACGATGACGAGGGCGATGGTGAAGATGAGAACCAGGATCGGGATGCCGCGAATGAACTCGACGTAGGTGCGGGCGATGTTGCGCAGGATGACGCTACGCGATGTCCGGAAGAGCGCCAGGATCAGCCCGACGCCACAGGCCAAGAAGAACGACCAGAGCGTGGCTCTTATGGTCAGCCAGAGGCCTGGGATCGTGCGGTGCCACGCGGAGTTGTAACCCTCGTCGGTGATGATCAGCCAAGCCATCCAGCCCAATATCAGGGCGATGACCACCGCCCACCACGGGAACGTGTCGTACCAGGGCGTGGCATCGCGCCGATGCGACCACGACGGAATGGACGTGTCCGGGTCGCCGTCATCGCGCCGACCGGTCGTGTCACCGCGGCCCATCCGACCGGCGGTCATCGCGGCGCCGTCTCTGTTGCTCGCAAGCTGTTCAAGCGGCATCCCCTCCGATGAGCCCGGCTGGCTATCTCATCACAAAGAAGGGGGCGATGACCAGGCCAGTGCTGGGGTGTGTAGTGACGGCCTGCGTTGTCCCCCGGGCAGACACCCGAGGGACAACGTGGCGTTCTCAGACCACCCGGGTCAAGCGGCTTCGACGTCGCCATGCGCCGCCAGCCCGTAAAGGACCAGGGCGGCCAAGATGGCGCCGATCAGACCTTGGGTGGGTTGAACAACCGCCCAAGAGAGGTTGAGCCAGATGGCGATGGACGACGCCACTATGCCGGTCCATCGAGCCCACTGCTCGCCCTGGAACACTCCGAAGCCCGCAGCGAGTAGCACCACACCAACGATCAACCAGAACACGCCCCATACCTCGAGGTTGCTCTCGAACAGCACCAGATCGGCGACGGTGTCGTTGTAGCGGAACGCCCATATCGCATCGAGGATCGAGATGACCCCGGCCACAACCAGAAGGATCCCTGAGTAGGTGATCCAACCGCTTCCCTTCGTATCGTCAGCCATTGTGCATCTCCCTCGTTGGCAACACGAACAACATCAACAACAGTAGGCGGGGATTGGGAAACGGTCTAAACGAGCCACACCGTAGGGCATCGGCGCACGAAGTTGCCCGCCGACGGGACTGGAGGGTCGCGCAAAGTCGGCTTCGGGACCGGGCCACATCGTGACCAACCGTCTGGGTACACCCAGGCACAACGCACCCAGAGCGCAGCCAGAATGCGAAGTGCCCCCCGACGAATCGAGGGGCACTCCGGGCAATTGTCACGAACCGGCGGCGGCCGCCCGTCCGCTCAGTGTCGGCCTGCGCACAAGTGCCTCGGCCAACCGTTCTGAAGATATCAGGGCTCCGGCGTGCGGGCTAAAGGAGTTGGACCGGCGGGGCGCTCGAGTAACTCGCTTTGCCGGCAGATTCGCTGTTCATGGCTTCACCACAACTGTTGGCCGCAGGAGTGCTGCGATGGCCAGTGTGGCCGCCGTAGCCAATATCGACACCACGTTCGTGGAGATCAACAAACGGTTCGAGATGGAGATGCCGTAGAGCAGGTAGAGGCTGAACCCGACTACTAGAACGACCAGGTAGGGGATAGAGACGTCCTCTGACGACTTCCGGATCCACATCTTTTTGGCCTGTAGCAGCGGAGCCAGCGACATGAACACGCCGTAGACGGTCGCCACGATTTCGATTGAGAACATTTTCTTTGGGACTTCCTCGTGCTAGCTGGCTGGAGTGGTTCTCGGTCATTCAGGGCCGAGAGGTTGTCCAGGTCAGCTATCGGAAGTCACCGCGCACATCGTCTTCGCCGAACAACGGCAGCGTTACTGCAGTCGGGATGAGTGGCGAAGTGAACTGACGCACGCCACTGACCCTAGCCGCTCGGCGCGACCGAACTCGCGCTCCTAGACACACTCGCCGGTGTTGGCCACCGATGTCCGCAAACGGGGCCAGCGACGGGGATCGATCCCCATTGAGGGCCCTGGGATTCGCTGGTGGACTTGAAGCTGAGGAGTCGAAAGGAGTCATCATGGGCGCAGAGATTCTGCGAACAAGACGACCGTAGGAACGTGGAACCGCCTTCGTGTTCCGAGAACGGCTGCGTCAGGGCCGCATACCAGGGCGGGCTCTGCCGAGTGCATTGGCAGCGCGAATCAGCCGAAGTGATCGCTCCGGCTGGCACCTCAACCGAAGCTCCAGATGGCGCCGAGTTGGCAACGAATCCGCCTGCCATGCCCCTACCGCCACCTCCCGCTAGCAGCCTTCCCGCGCCCATGCCTGACGCGCCCTTCAAGTCGATGGTTCGTGTCGCGAGGGTGCTTCAGATCTGCTTCGCGGCGTGGATGTTGCTCGGCGGCCTTGCCGTGGCGTCGAGCCTCGTCTGGTTTCGGGTGGTCGACCGTTTCGTGGATGACCCCTTGTCTGTGACGTTCTCGCAGCTGCAGGCGGCTGGCGATCGCCAAGACGTGATCGGCATCACCCAGATCATTGCTCTCATCGCTGTGGGTGTTGTCTTCATGGTCTGGATGTCTGGCCTGTACCAGAACCTCCCGGCGCTTGGTCGAAAGGCGAGGTTCAAGCACGGATGGGCGGTTGGCGGGTGGTTCGTCCCGTTCCTGAACTTGTGGCGCCCGAAACAGATCATCGATGACATCTGGACCTGCCGTCCTGCCGAGCAGCGAGAATCTCCGAGAGTCCCACCGCTACTCAACTGGTGGTGGGGGCTTTGGGTTGGCAGCGGGATCCTTGGCTGGTTGTTGTTTCGGAACGGGGCTTCCACTGACGTGGACAGTGCGCGGACTCAGGCCATCGGGATCCTGGCGGCCGACGTAGCCGAAGTGGTCGCTGCGGTGCTTGCCTTCTGGGTCGTGACCAGTGTGACCGCCAGGCAAGAGGCGCAGTTCCGCTTGGTCCGGGCCCCTGCTGAGGGCGTTGACGAACGGGGAGAGGCGAACCGGTTGCTGGATCCAAATGCGGGTCGCAATCGGACCCTGGTAGCTGTGGGCCTACCCGCGATCGCCGTCTTGACCTTTGTGGTTGCCTTCGCTCTATGGGACGATCCGAGTTCATCGAGTCAGGGTTCTGATCAGCCACCGCAGTCGACGGCTGCGCAGTCCGAGGAGCCACTCTTGGCTTCAGCGCCACTCGCGGATTCCGGCGTTGGGACGCTTCTCGAAGAGCTGAAGGCCGGAGATTGTTTTGATCTTCCGCCCGATTTCAACGAGCTCGCGACTGGGACTCAGCCCGTCTTGGCCGTCGAGGTGCTGCCGTGCGCGGAGGCGCACGAGTTGGAGGTCGTAGCGACCATCTCTCTTGAGTTCGGTGCTGGCGCTGGCTTCCCTGGTGACGAGCAGGTGATCTTGATGGGGCTGAGCATGTGTGCCCAACCATTTGAGAGCCACGTCGGCGTTCCGTGGTGGGTTTCAGGGCTCGACGTCTTCGTGATTCACCCGGGCGCGGACACCTGGGCTATCGGTGACCGAGAGGTCCTTTGTTCCGCTCGCCCGGTCAGCGGAGACCTCCTCGAGGGTCCCTTGGCGGGTAGCGGAGGGGTGCTGCGGCCTAGTGAACGCACTGTCTGGGGCCTCGACGGTGGTGAATGTTTCAATGACCCGCCCGATTTCGATGGATTCGTTGTGGAGGTTGTCTCTTGTGACCGGCCCCACGACAACCAGACCTATGCTGTTGTGTCCCACGATGCGGCTCCAGGCGAGCACTATCCGGGAGCTGGTGTCCTCGCCGCCTTTGCCACAGAGGCTTGCGCCAGCGAATTCGCACAACGAGTGGACACTTCTGTGCGGGGTGGGCTTGATTTCGGTGCCTACTCCTGGCCGGTTGAGCCGATGTGGGACGCCGGCCACCGTTCGGTCATTTGCATTGTGTGGGGTCGTGGCTTCCAGAAGCTGACGGAGAGCGCACTAACCGAAAGCTGAGTGGGCCACTTCACGCGAGCTGAGGCACCTGGGCGCCGCAGCCAGCCCAGCCCAGATCTGAAGGGCCTTGCCGGATGACGAGCGCCGCGAATTGGCCGCAGACTTGGAGGCGTGCTGGGTCCAGATTCAGCTGCTTTGTAAGCGGATCGTAAGCGCCTCGTGGTCCAGTCGTTGTGGCATCGGTGACCGGTCGGGTGATGCCGACCGAGCCGCCTACAACAGGAGTGGATGACGATGAGCAAACACGCGAAGAGAAACCCGAAAAGTCCTCGGAACCGAAGAGGTCATAGAGCGATGTGTGCGCTTGTCGCCGTTGTTGTTGCGATAGCTGTCGTGGCAGCTGGATGCAGTTCGTCCAGCGATGACGCAGCCGACGTACTCGACGACTACTTGGAGGTCTGGAACGCCGAGGATGCAGAAGCCGTAATGGTGTTCTACGCCGACGACGCTGTGCTCGAGGGTCATCCGAGTGACAGCGATGGGCTAGCGACGGGAACGACGGAGGTGTTGGCCGTCGAGACGACGATCGATGGTCACCAGGGCTCGACGGGCACGATGGAGTTCCTCAACATCGAGGTGTCCGGTGACACCGTGACCTATGACAACATCTTCCGCAACGCGGAAGGTGAGTGCTACAGCAGTGCGGGGACTCGGACCACTGTCGAGGACGACAAGATCGTTCTTATGGTCTGGGGAGAGACAGCCGCCGACCTCTGCTGAGGCCTCAGGGAGTCTTGGTCAAGAACCAGACCTGTTCGCTCGGGAAACGTTGGGCCCATTCGAGCGGGATCTCGAAGCGCGTCTCGGTTTCGGATGCCGGCGGCTCTGGCTCCAGGTAGTTGTCGACGCTGAATCCCGTGCGGGCGAAGAGGGCGAACCAGCCCGAGATGGCCATGTTGAACTCGACCCCTCCCGGATCGATTTCCACGTCGCGCCAGTCGAGTTCGCCGAGTTCGAAGTAGCTGCGGTGTAGCTGGAAGTCGACTTTTGCCCCGCTCAGGGGAGTGCAGGCCATTGCGAGCGGGTGATTTCCGAGGAAGACGAGGCGGCCACCGTCGCGGAGGAGACGATGGGCTTCGGGGAGCCAACGTTCGGGGTCGCACCAGATGGCGGCTCCGTACTCGCTGATGGCGAAGTCGAAGGACTCGTCTGGGCAGGGAACCTCTTCGGCATTGCCGTGGAGCCAAGTGATCTCGCGGTTGTGCTCGGCCGACAATCGTCGGGCTGTTTCCAGTTGCCGTTCCGAGTTGTCGATGGCAGTGACGGTCGCGCCCCGCCGTGCCATCCATGCCGACACGTAGCCGGTCCCACACCCGAGTTCGATCGCGTCGAGGCCAGCCATGTCGTCGGGCAGGAGCGGGGCGTCATCGTTCGACACGTCCCAGATGCCCCACGACGGGTTGTCGACCAGCCAGGCCCGTTCGCCCATTGCGACCCAATCGTCGGCCATCGCGTCCCAGTAGCGACGGTTTTCGGCCACATGTTCCGGTAGCGAGGGTTCAGGCGATGTGGTCATGCGCCGAGTCTGACATGAGGGGGGCTAGTCCGGTCTTGCTGGTAGTGCCTCGTGAAGGCATCCCTGATTGAAAGGCGAAGCGGGCAACCGCGGCGGGCACTCCGGCATCGTGAAGTTCGGATGTCGCCACCGTGATGGGCTACTTGACGTCGCGGGCCGCGAGCACCCGTTCGCGGGTCGGTACACGGAAGGTCACGTAAGCGGCGCCGACAGCGCCGAGGCTGATAACGACGATCCGAGCCAGCCATGTGTCTAGGACGATCCACGCGCTGAAGTTGACCGCAACAGCCATCATTGTCAGCGCGGTCACCTTCGAGCGGCGAGGCATACCGAGCCCAGCCCTGTGGTCAGCGATCATCGGTCCGATGCCGCGCAGGCCCAGGACCCATCTCTCGAGCCGTGGGCTGGACCGAGAGAAACACCACGCAGCCAGGATAAA
>JBPCTU010000245.1:0-5529 GCA_051011515.1 Acidimicrobiales bacterium | reverse complement strand
GCCGAGGGCCCATATGTCGAAGGCAAGAGGACACAGTTCAAGGTCAAGCAACAAAAGACCGCTGACTGCGTGGTGGCGGGATACCGGATCCACAAGTCCGGTGACGGCGTCGGCTCTCTGTTGTTGGGCGCCTACGACGACGCAGGCGATCTGCACCACCTTGGGGTCGCAAGCAGCTTCAAGGCCGCCGACCGGCCACAACTGCTGGAGGAGCTGAGTCAACTCCACCTGTCAGATGTCAAGACACATCCATGGGGAGGCTGGGCCGAACAGACCGCCGAAACTGCCGATGGCCGAATGCCGGGTGGCCCGAATCGCTGGAACGCCCAGAAAGACATGAGCTGGGTTCCGATCGATCCAATCCTGGTGGCCGAGGTCCGCTACGAGCATGCGACGGGTGGGCGGTTTCGCGGCGTCGCTCGACTCAGCCGATGGCGCCCCGATCGAGATCCCAGTTCGTGTCACGTCTCCCAGCTCGACCACGGGGTTCCGGCAGAGATCCACGACATCTTCGGCTAAGTGGCCAGTGGTTCCGAGAAACCCCGGTTGTTGCGCTTCCGGGCCCGGATCAGCGGATCTGGCCGGTCGCCTTGGTCGGGGTGAACCGAACGACCAGGCGCTGATCGGCCACCATCGCCTCGCAAAACTCGTCCCAGTCGGGGTGTTCCTTGCCCTGCACAGCGCGGAACAACTCGATGAGTTCGGCGACTGTGTCATCGCCCGGTGACGCCGCGACCGGGCTGAGTTCAACATTGCCCTCGAAGGAGATATACGACCACGCGTCGGGCGCCGAGATGTGCACAACGGCCCGTGGGTCGCGACGGAGGTTGCGGGTCTTGGCCCGACCGTCGGTGACGGAGATCTTGATCTGTCCGCCCAGCACGGCATAGGAGATGTCGGATGATTGAGGACGACCGTTGGATCGAATGGTTATGAGCGTCGCATGGTTTCGCTCACCGGCCCAGCGGAGGGCAGTCTCGAGCTCCATGGTCACCCCGTCCTCACGATGAGCACTGAACAGGTTGCATGATGACTCACGGCGTTCGGCACGGACCCCAGGATGAACCGACGCTTCCCGGACATGCCCTGACTACCAACCACGATCAGGTCTGCTGAGATCTCCTCCGCATAGGCCAACAGTGCTTCGGATCCGGATTCGGTCTCGACATGCACGGTTGTGTCAATACCCTCGGCCCTCAATGGCGCTGCTTGTTGCTCCAGCACCTCTTCGAACTGGCCGACGGTCTCGTTGGTGAGTGCCACCGGCACTGCCATCATGCTGGCGTCGGCTACGACCGGGGTGCCGCACCCGCACACAATGTGGAGGCTTGCGCCACACACCTTGGCAAGCTCGCCGGCCCGGGCCACGGCGTGTGCAGCCGTTTCTGACCCATCACTGCCGACCACGATCCTCGAATACATCACAACCTCCGGAGTCGAGGCCGACGTTAGCCTGCCGACGGTCGCTGGACCCACGGCGATCGGTGCGTGGGCGAGGGGCGACTCGAGGGCGACGATTAGTCTCCGGGTATGGAACTAGAAGACTTGAAAGCCAAGGCCGCCATCGAGGATGCGCTGCACTCGTACTGCCGAGGCATTGACCGCTGCGAACCCGAAGCCATCAAGGCGGCTTTCCATGAGGATGGAGAACTCGTGGACTACGGGTCTGCCGAACGACAACTGGCTGGGCCTTTCGCCGAATACGCCGCGAAGAAACTCCATGAGACCTACATCGCGACCCAACACCGGATCACGAACACCAAGATCGAACGCAGCGGTGACAACGCACTTGCCGAGACCTACATCCTTG
The DNA here is from genome assembly GCA_051011515.1 of Acidimicrobiales bacterium. Lineage (GTDB taxonomy): Bacteria > Actinomycetota > Acidimicrobiia > Acidimicrobiales > UBA8592 > JBPCTU01. The sequence continues at coordinate 3,719 of JBPCTU010000245.1, read as the reverse complement.
CCTTCCATGTGCAAGAGACGAGCGACGGCAAGGTGCTCCACACCTTCAACGGCCGGTGGCTCGACACGTTCGAGCGCCGCAACGGCGACTGGCGGATAGCAGAACGCGTCCTCCGAATGGACTGGAGTCGGCGCGACCCGTGGAACGAAGACATGGCCGGGAACTACATCACCGGAGCGCGTGATAGCTCGGATGTGTTGTATTCGCTGATGCCCGACTGACCGGCACCCGCGGACTCAGGAGGCGGGGCGAGCCTCGCGGCGGCTGCCGGCTTGCCAGTCTTCACTGACTACCGGTCCCGGAGCGGCATCGGGAGGCCCAAATTGCGGAGCCTCGCGCAAACTCCGCTTCATCTCGGCGAAGCCGGGGAAGCTGGCCAACCCGATCACGTGGTCCCACAACTGAATCGCATCAGCGTCGCTGGGCAACCTCGATATGACCGGACCGAAGAAGGCAACACCATCGGGCGGTTCGAACTGGATGATGGGAGTTCCGACATCACGCCCGGTTAGTTCGAGAACGGCCTCGCTTTCGGAGGCAACCTCGGCGTCCCAGGCGTCATCATCGAGGGCTCTACTCAGAGATGCCGGCAAACCGGCTCCGGCCAACACCTCATCCAGTCCATCACCTGCCGCCAGTTCGAGGGCCTTCGCCGGCGGGTCGTCGGAGTGCACGAACACCGATTCTCCAATAGTGGTGTACAGCGGACCGACAACCTGATGGCCGTGGTCTCGACGCGCGGCAGCGCAGACTCTCAACAAGCGCAACCCGGCCTGGTGTCCCTCGGTGTAACCGACCGGGAAATGCGATTCGTAGTCGACGTCCTTGTTGATGATCCGCAGCGAAATGAAGCGCCAATCGACCGAGTAGGAGCGCAGCCGTGACACCTGCTGCACCCATCGGCTGGTGAGCCATGCGAAGGGGCAGACAGGATCGAAGTGGAAGTGGATGTCGTAGCCGGCCATACGGCCGAACCTAGCGCCGACGGGAGGCCTAACTGATGAAGCTCACTTGGCCGTGCGTTGCTCGGCAATCTGATTCGCCCGATCCACCAGGCCAGACGCATCAATCTCGGCCGCGATGGCCGGGAAGTCGGCACCTGGTCCCGACCACTCCAACTCCGAGACCGAGCCCACGGTTGGCGCGTCGTAGTCGATCGTTGCTATCCGTCTGAACAGCAGCGCATCCTCGTACTGCTCCCGAAGAGTCTTCGCCAGCTTCGCCGCGCCCCGGACCTGCACGTCCCACTTACCCGGTTCCGCCGGTATGTCCTCTATGTGCAGGTATTGGGCCAAAACCGCGGATGCGGACTTGGCCCCCCACCCAGGCAACCCGGGAAACCCGTCTGCGGAATCGCCGACCAGACCGAGGTAATCGGGAATCGACTCTGGAAGAACGCCGAATTTGTCGACAACCCCCTGGGTGTCGATGACCAGCTGCTTGCGACGGTCGTATTGCACGACACGGTTGTCGGCGGTAACACATTGACCCAGGTCCTTATCGGGAGTGCAGATCATGACCTGGTCGACACTCTCGTCGCGCGCCACGAGATGGGCACAGGCACCCAGCGCATCGTCGGCCTCGTACTCAACCATGGCGAACACGCAGAACCCCGCCGCTTCCAGGACGTCCTCGAGTAACCCGAACTGACTCAGGATCTCGGGTTCCGTTCCGCTGCCATCCTTGTACCCGCTGTAGAGATCGTTCCTGAAGGACTCGATGACGTGGTCCGTCGCTATCCCTACGTGGGTGGCTCCGTCCTCGAGCAGGCTCAACATCGATGACACGACTCCGCGAACGGCACCAGTGTGTTGGCCGCTGTTGTTCTGGTGCGGCGGAAGCGCGAAGTGGTAGCGGAAGAGTTCGTACGTCCCGTCCACGAGGTGAACCCGCATGCTCCGGAGTCTTCCACAAACCCGAACTCAGCAAGCCAAACGCCGCCTGGGGGCTCGTTCAGGTCGCAAAACCGGGTATCCAATCCCGGCTAGTCCTTTCGCCTCAACTTCCACGACGGGCGGCCGATCGGTACAGCACGAAAGCGGCGCCAACGGTGTCGCTGTCATCGGTGCCCGAAGAGGTCACCGACCCCAGCAAGGCAATTCATCAACGACACAAACCTCCTCCTGCCAGCCTCTAAGGTCGGCGCATGGGGGAATGAGCCCCGGTTCTTCGGCAAATCAATCGGGGAAAGAAAGGACCTGCAATGGCGATGACTCCCGATGAGATCCGAGCCAAGTCTTTCTCTACCGTCAAGAAAGGTGGCCTCGACAACGACGAGGTTGCCTCGTACTTGACGTCGGTCGCTGAAGAGGTTGCCGATCTCCACATCCAACTCGAGAACGTGCAAGCCGAAGCAGCTCAGACGATGGCCCAACCTGTGGCCGAGCCAGAGACGACTTCGACCAGCACTGGTATCGGTAGCCGCGTAGACGAACTGCTGACAGCAGCTCAGCGCAGCGCTGATGGAATCGTCCGCGATTCCGAAGAGTGGGCGAGCAAGACCAAGACCGAAGCGGACCAGTATGCGTCCCAGGTTCGGACCCACGTTGATGAGCTGCGAGCCACCACCGAACAACAGGCCGAAAGCTTCCGCACCGAGACGGTCGCCTATGCCAACCAGATCCGCGACGAGGCCGAGAACGCCGCGACCACAATGCGCGAGCAGGCCAAGGTCGACGCCGCCGCTCAGTACGAGACCCTGTCGACCGAGATGTCCGACCGGTGGCATGCGGTCCAGGCGATCGAGCGAGAGATTCTGGCGACGCTCGACTCGGCAGTCGCCGACGTCTCCAGAGCACAGGGAACCTTCAAGGACACCGTGTCAGCTCACTCAGATGCCGCACTCGAAGCCGGTATCAGCGCCTCCGCCGATGCTCCAACGGCACCTGCGCCACCTGCGCCCCAGATCGGCGACGCGCCCACATACACCGAGCCCACACCCACCGAGCCGGCCCAGGATGAGCTCCAGGGTCCCGCTGCGTGGGAGTCCGCAGACGAATCCGACACATGGGGCACCGAGGCCGACAGCGACGACGATGCCGACGCCGGAGTCGAAGTCGTCAACGACAACTCTGACGACGTCGACGGGGCCGAGGACTCCGAGTCCACCGATCCCGAGAGCGGCAGCTGGATAGATGACGCCGAAGAACCGGCCGGGACCAACGTATGGGGATCCGACAACGCCCAGAGCGAATCGGTCGAATCGGTCGAGCCAATCGCATGGGAAAACGCAGACGACGACTCGGACGAAACAGATTCGTGGGGCAACACCAGCGACGACGCCCTCGAGACGGTTGGCTGGGGTGGCGGAGCTGAAGAGTCACCGCAGCCCGACGGCTGGGAGACCCAGGATGACGGCTGGGGCTCGGGCGCCGATAGCGGCGAGTCGTGGGCGGCGACCTCCCCGAGCGACCCGTGGGCGCCCGAATCGACGGCAGATGCCGGAGCCAGCGTTGCCACCGCCGCCGAGACGGTCACAGAATCGGAATCCGACAGCTCGTTCTTCGAGGACCCGGACGAATCTGAGCAGGGCATCGAGGGCGATCCTCTGGCTTCCATGGTTCGCGACGCCGTCGAGCGAGTCACCGACGGCGACGGCTCCAACTGAGCCGGGACAGCGCCGCCCTACTCGCTCAGGCACCCATCGCAGAGTGCTGTTGGCTGTCGAGCTGTCGTAACGTGTGAACCTCTCGCTACTTCGAAGAGGTGCACATGACGAC
>JBPCTU010000244.1:0-6279 GCA_051011515.1 Acidimicrobiales bacterium | reverse complement strand
ACGACGACGACGGCGTCGTCGGGCACTTCCATCGGCGGAGCGCCCGTCCCCGCTTGGGCCTCGGATGCTGGAGGCGGCGGCGGAGGAGGCGGGGGCAAGGAAGCTTCACTCATCGCTCCACCTCGAGCTTCTGGTACCGGTACCAGGTAATCCCGGCGAACAGCGCGGTCGCTCCTAACGTCACGAGCGTCGCCAGGGCCCCCGACACCTGCTCCAGTCCACGTTCGTCGCTGGGTTCTCCCTGCAAAATCCACCAGGCGGCACGGAAAGGCAAGAACGAGACATTCAACAGCCCGAGCTCGTCGGCGACGTCGGTTGCGTCGAGGATGCTGGAGATGATGATTCCGGGCACTATCAACACAATGACGATGGCTGCACTTGCGATTCCACGCCGCGGTGTGAACGACGCGATGGCCGAGGTCAACGCGGCGTAGAAGAGGGCGAATATCACGCCAGCCAGTGTGATTCGGGCCAACGTCTCCACGAAGCCGTCGATGCCGTCGGGCCCCGCGCCCTCGATGGTGTAGGCCACCAGGAGACCAACCTCGGGCAACAAGGTGATGGTCATCAGCACGACGGCGACCGCCGCCATCTTCGAGACGATATAGGTCGTTCTGTTGAGGGGTGACGCCAGGTACAGCGCCAACATCCCAGTCCGGCGGTCGGTGCAGATGGCCTCGGGGGCGACGAAGGATGCGAACAGGAAGATTGCGGTGAAGATGAACCCGTAGTACTCGGCGTACGACGGCAGGATGTCTTCCTCCAGCAGCGACGTCGGAAGAAATGCCGCCATCCCGACGAAAACGATCGCGGGAATGAAGGCGATGATGATGACGATCACCGGCAAGATCTTGTGTCTCGCTGATCGCTTCAGGCCCAACACCCGTTGACCGGCGTGGATGCCCAGGGTCGTCATGGCAGACCCGACTCCGGCGCGCTGTCCGTCGTACTCGCGGTAGCCGAGGTCGTGGACCTGAGCGCTCACGGTGCCGGCACCTCGTTGGCTTCTAGGAAGACATCCTCCAAGGTGACCTGTCGATCCACCAAACGCCTGATCCCGACTCCGCTGGCCACGACCGCATCACGGGCAAGGTCGTGCATCGACACGTCGGTGTTGTGCCCGGTCATCGTGAGCCGGCCACCGTCGATCTCGACGTCGAGGCCCCAGCTGCGGAGTGTCTGGGACACCTCTTCGGCCTTGTCGTCTACCTCCAACATCAGGCCGGTGACCTCACCACGCAGGCTGGCCAGGTTGCCAGAACGGGTGACGCGCCCAGCAGCGATGATCACGACGTTGTCGCAAATCCGGTCGACCTCGTCGAGAAGGTGCGATGACAACATGATGTCGATACCGAACTCGGTGCCGATCCGACGGATCAGGCCCAACATGTCCTCGCGTTGCACCGGGTCGAGTCCGTCGGTGGGCTCATCGAGCAGGACCAGGTCGGGGTCGTGGGCGATCGCCGACGCCAGCTTGACCCTTTGTCGTTGCCCGGTGGACATGGTTCCGATCGCGCGGAACCGCTCCTCGCCCAAGCCAACCTGCCAGAGGGCATCGCTGGCTCGCTCGGTAGCAGCGCGTCTCGGTAGACCATGCAACTGAGCGAGGTGGCGAACCAGATCGTTTGCCTGGACGTCGGGCGGGAGATGGTGATGTTCTGGCGCGTAGCCGATCCGCCCTCGAATCTGGGCGCCATCGGTCTGCGGGTCGTGCCCGAGCACGCTCATCTCGCCGGCGGTGCGATCGTGGAGCCCAAGAACGAGGCTCATGAAGGTGGTCTTGCCGGCACCGTTCGAACCCAATAGGCCGGTCACGCCATGTTCGAGTTCGACGTCAATGTCGACAAGAGCCATGTTGGATCCCCAGCTCTTGGCAACGTTGTGCGCAGAAATGATCGAAGAATTGGGCATAAGGGGGGTATGGCAGCACTGTCGTTGACCAACCGGCGCTCGGTTCACACTACCGCTGATTCTCCCGGCGCTGATCCCCGTAGATGGACGCTCCGGGTCGCGGTACTCGCGGTATCCCGGCAGTGACATTCGCCAATACCGCCATTGTCGGCCCGTGTGCGCCGTACCCTTGGCGCCATGACCAGCAGTGCAACAAACGCCGAGGCTGAGCCTGTGTCGCAGTCCGGCGAGCCACCACAGTTGGGTGGTGGGGCGTTGCCTGCCAGCGAGTGGGCGAACGCTAGAGGAGGCGACGGGACCGAACATCCCGACGAGTTGCCGGTCGGCAACAGCCATCTCTACATAGATAGAACCTTCTGCTTTGTGGACCTGTCTGGCTTCACCGCCTTCACCCGGGCCGAGGGCCCTGACTCCGCAGTCGAACTGCTGGGTGAGTTCCGCCGCATCACGCGGAACATTGCAGCGAAGCGTGGTGTGCGGGTCGCCAAGTGGCTTGGTGACGGAGCAATGCTTGTTTGTACCGAGCCAGAACCAGCGGTCGCCTTGGCCGTCGATCTCGTTCACCGATTCGCCGATTCCGACATCGAGGTTCGGGCGGGGCTGGCGACAGGTACAGCGTTGCTCTTCGAAGGTGACGACTACATCGGTGAGCCGGTCAACCTCGCCTCTCGGTTGTGTTCGGTTGCGGGGCCCGGGGAAGTGTTGGCCGACATTGAACTGGCGACGCTTCCCGACTGGATCGAAGCGGAGGGCGAAGTTGCCTGCACGCTGAGAGGTTTGGGGACAATCGGGGGGATCTCGAAACTCCGGCCGAGCCTGTGAGCCCGTCGGCAGGCCGATGGATCACAGAAGTTGTGAGAGCAGGGGTTTCCTCCCGGCGTCGAGGCTGCACCGATGGGTACGTGGACCCTTTCGTTGCTACTGACTGGAGCTGGCGCTTCGATCCTGGCAGTGTGATGAAAGCCACTTCGTTTTCGGGAATTTGGCCGGCCGCTAGTGCGTTCGTTGGCCTGAGGTGATGAGAGTATGACCCCCACCATCGAGAGTTCTTGTGCGACCCGGCAGATCATCGATGATCTGCTGGACAGCATCGACGGCGAGCTGACCAGTCACTCGCGAGTCATTGACGGACTCTTGGATCTTCGAAACGCCGCTGCGGGCGAAGAGTTGCTCGTACTCAAGATCGACGAGGTCTTGAAGGACGTGCCGGGAGTAACGACAGTCTCCAACCAGTGGTGGATGGAGACGTTGAGCGAACTCGCCGATCTCGGCTGAGTTCGTAGACGTCGCGGACCGCGCCGCGAAAACCTCGAACCTGTCCACCGCAGGCTTCCGTTGCGCGCATGGCCGACGACTCTTGGTCGGTTTGAACGAGACAACGGCGACCCATCTGGGTCGCCGTTGTGGTCTCGAAGGGTGTTGGGGGAGGGGTAACCCACCACCCTGAGAAATCTGTCTTGAGTCGGACCGAACCTGTCAGGCCGCCACGGCGACTCGTTCGTAGATGTTGCGCAGGTGGGCCTCGAGCTCGAGCTCCGAAGCGCGACGCCTGTATGCAACGGCGACTGGGCTCGGCAGCGCTTCGGCTTCGTTGCGCAGGAATTCAGCTCGCCGGCAGGGGTTGGTTGCGCCCATCTCTATCTCCGTCTGAGTGCAGGGTCCGATGAACAATTGAACCCTGCTCGGGCGACGGCTATTCCAGGACTCGTGTACCAACGGACCCGACGGCCACGGCCCCGACAACCGGAATCCGGCGCGCCGATCTCAGCCAGCTCGGTGAAGCGCCAGTGCGGCGTTTATCAGCCCGAGGTGTGAGTACGCCTGGGGGTGGTTCCCGAGCATCAGGTTTGTTGAGGGTTCGTACTGTTCGCTCAAGAGCCCGGTCGACCCTGCTAGGTCCAGGTACCGCTCGAAGAGTGCTCGCGCGTCTTGGTGCTGCCCCATCATCACGTAGGCCTCGATCAGCCACGCCGTACACAGAAGGAAACCTCCCTCATCTCCAGGAAGGCCGTCGTCGAGTCGGTACCGGTACACGATTGGTCCGGTCCTGAGGTCTCGTTCGACGGCCTTGACCGTCGCCACGAACCGCGAGTCCGTTGTCGGGAGCAGACCCGAGAGACCGATCCACAACACCGCGGCGTCGAGCTCGTCGTCGCCGTATGCGATGGTGTAGGCGCCTACGTCGGCATTCCAACCGTGGGAGACGACGTCCCCGGCAATCTGGTGGCGCAGCGGCCGCCACGCCAGAGGTGCCTCACGGCCTGTGAGCTCGGCGATCTTCAGAGCGCGGTCCACCGCCATCCAGCACATGACCTTCGAGTGCACATGGTGCCGTTGTGGTCGTCTCTCTTCCCAGATGCCGTGGTCTGGCTCGTGCCAACGTCGCGCGACAGCCATGACGAGATCCTGAACGAGCAACCACAGATCGTCGGAGACGGGTACACCCCGAGCCGCGAGCCGGTGAGCGAGATCAGCAACTGGACCGAAGACGTCGAGCTGCACTTGCTGGTCGGCTGCGTTTCCAATCCGCACGGGACGGCTGCCCAGGTAGCCGTGCAACGTTGGCAGGACGGCCTCAGGTAGGTACTCGTCGCCAGTGAGTGGGTAGAGCGGACGAAGTTGTTCGGGGCCGGGAAGGTTCGACACTCGGTCGAGGACCCAGTTCAACAGACTTAGGGCCTCCTCGTGCGATCCCAATTCGACAAGCGCTGTCGCGCTGAGCGATGCATCGCGCGGCCAGCAGTACCGGTAGTCCCAGTTACGAATGCCGCCGGGTACTTCGGGAAGGCTGGTCGTGGCCGCCGCCAAGATCGCACCGGTGGGCCCGTGACAGAGGGCCTTGAGCGTCAATGCGCTCCGAAGTACGGCGTCGGCGGCGACCTGGGGGAGCTCCAGCGAGTCTGCCCACTCTCTCCAGTACCGGGCGGTGTCGTTCTGGCGGTCTGGTTCGGCGCGGCTTGGCCCGTTGGTGCGATCGAACGAGAGCTCCAGCACCAGCGGCGAGCCGTCAAGCTGGATCTCACCGATCGCCTTCTCGTTCTGGCCGTCGGAAGCGATGGTCCAATCCACACCCGGTGCCGACAACTCGACAGCCTGTCGCACCCCTCGCACCACCACTTTGTCGTCGATGCACTCGAGCAAGGTGGGCGCTCGTCCGAAGTCGAGACGTGGAGCGAACTCGATCTGGGCTCGAGCTCGTCCTTCGAGCACGCGAATCATGTCGGTCCGTCCGGCTGGCGTGGAGCTGCGTCCGAACGATGTGTCGAGATAGTCGGTGACGACCAGATCGGCCCACCGCGTCTCGAGGATTAGCGTCTCGGCGAGATACCGCTGCGAAAGCGGAGGCGCGTCGCCCACCGGCCTCACCGAGAAGTAACCGGCGTGGGGTCCGCCAACCAGCTCGGCGAACACCGCGGGTGAGTCGGCCCGGGGATGGCACATCCAGGTGACCCTGGCGTCGGGAGTCACCAACGCAACGGTTCGTTGGTCCGACAGCAGTGAGTGTTCCTCGATGCTGGGGGCTTCCGCGCCCTCCATCCAACTTCGTCTGAGCTCACACAGCAGAGCGAGCATCTGCGCGGTTGCTTCGGTGTTGGGAATGCGAAGATGAGCTCTGGTGTCACCTTCACCCACTTTGATCCCGAGATCGGGACCCGAGAGGCTGGCAAAGGCATCCTCGTCGGTGACGTCGTCGCCCACGAACAGAACTGCGTCCGCGGCGACCTGGCGACGCAGCGTGTCGATCGCTGTGCCCTTGTTCGTCGGTACGACCGCGAGCTCGATGACCATCTTGCCGGTCTTCACCTGAACTCCACTGAGCTTGGCCGCGCCTTCGAGGATTGCCTTTACGGCCTTTTCGGCGTCGTCGGGGTCGGCGTTGCGGTAGTGGAACGCGACGCTTGCCGGCTTCTTCTCGATCCGGAAATCCGGCCCGGCGGACTCGGCAATGTCCTCAAGCTCCTTGGTTATCTGCCGCCTGAGCTCGATCTGTTCCTCATCGAGGCCGCGAATGAACCCGGCGTCGAATTCGGACCCGTGACTGCCAACGAGGTGAATCTCCGACGGAAGGCGGCTGAGCGCCGCTAGGTCGCGGAGAGACCGTCCGGATACCACGGCGACGTGAGTATCCGGGAAGTCGGCGAGAGAACGCAAGGCAGCTACTGATTCCAGTCGAGGCTGTGCCAGGTCGGGGTTGTCGACGATCGGCGCGAGGGTTCCGTCGTAGTCGCAGGCAACGAGCAGGGTCGGCGTCCGTGCGAGGCGCTGCAGGTTGGATCGAAGATCCCGATCGCTCATTGCGACTCGAGCTCCTCCAGGAACGTCTTCGCCCAGTGTTCAGCGGTGTTGAAAGCCACTGCCTTGCGCATC
>JBPCTU010000243.1:0-3790 GCA_051011515.1 Acidimicrobiales bacterium | reverse complement strand
GCGTCTTTCTGGATGAAGGAGGAAAAGGTCCGGACGTCGGGGCGGATCGATTGGGCAGGAGTGACCCTGTCCGCTACCGGACTGGGCCTGGGTCTCTTCGGGCTTCTCGAATGACCCCGCAGGGGATGGGATTCACCCATCATCATCGCCTCGCTCGTAGTCGGAAGTCTGGCGTTGATCGCACTCGTGATCGTCGAAACACACATCGATGATCCCGTCCTCGCCCTGAGGTTGTTCCGCAACCGGTTGTTCCGGGAGACCAACTCGGCCGGAGCTCCCATCTACGCCGCGTTCTTCTCGTTCATATTCCTGCTCCCGATCTTCTTGCAGGAGGTCGGGGGGCACTCAGCGGCGCGAACGGGGTTCACGGTGGCAGGGCAGGCCCTGGGCGTCATCATCTCGTCGCAGTTGGCGGGCCGATGGCTCTACCCACGATTCGGCCCCAGAGTGTTGATGATGGGGGGTGCGTCACTTGCCATGATCGTGTCGTTCTGGTTCGCGACGATCGATGGATCGACGAGCTTGATCGCAGTTGCAGTAGGCACCGTGGTGCGGGGCCTGGCGATGGGGGTTCTCTTCATCTCTTTGCAGACGGCAACGTTCGCGACCATCGGCCTGGCGGACATGGGCAGAGCAACGTCGTTGTTCAGTACCCAGCGACAGGCATCGATCACAGTGGGGGTGGCGATCGTTGCCACGTTGTTGTCCAGCAGGGCCGGCTCGTTCGACGACGAGGCTCACGATGCGGCAGAGCTCGCCCAGAGAGTCGATGCATTCCAGCTGGCGTTCGGTGTCAGCGCCTTGCTGTTCGCGGTGGGAGCGATCATGTCGATCTGGGTGAGTACCGAGGACGCGAGGCCAACCATGGACCGTTCCGATCCCTAAGCCCCTCCTTGATCCGCAGGACAACACTTGTTGCCCTACGGCTGCACCGGAGGCGCCCTCCCGCCGCTCCTTCTCGATCCGTAGGACAACACTTGTTGCCCTACGGCTGCGCCGGAGGCGCCCTCCCGTCGCTCCTCCGTCGCTCCTGGACTGTCCCCGATTCGAAACTCCACCCGCGTCGTGGCTTCGAGAGGTTCTGCCAGCGTGAAGTGTCCCTATACGCGCGCTTTACGCTGGCAGAACAGATCTCAGGGACCCATCGGGCGGCCGGCGGCGGGACGGTCGAATGACCCAGGCCGATACGCCGCCACGTTCATGGGCATAGCTTCGGCGATCGGGGTCACCAGACTGCCCTCGTTCACGCATACCCGTTCGATGATCCGCCACTCGTCCCCACGTTTTTCGTAGCGGTCGAGATAACGACCCCACCACGTATCCAACACAGGCTCGTCCTTGCGGAACAGATACGTGACGTTGTAGATCTCGCCTCGGGCACTGTGGTCGTCATCGACCTCGACAAGGTGATTGAGGACGCAGTGCATCGTCGAACGCCATCGCAGATGCGCTTCCATGCAATAGTCCACGAACTCATGAGCATTTCCCACGAAGTTGCCATGGTCATCAGTGGCATCAGGCCAATAGGCCGACTTCATCTCGTCGGGATCGAGCCGGTCCACTCCCCGGCAGTAACGAAGGGCAGCGTCCTTGCACGCTTGAGCATCTTGAAGCATGACCGGACGCTACTAGGGGCCTACGGGTGCTTCAGCTGCGACTGCCCGACTTGAGTCGCTCCCTTGCCCCCACCGACTCGGCAACCGGCACGGCGTTGCTCGCCTTGGCCAGCCCGAACGGCGGCATGTTCCCGTACACGGCCTCGTACTCTCCCGCCCGAACCATGTATGTCTCGTGCCAAATGCCGGTGCGTTCGCTCTTTCCCACGCGCTTCCAATACTTCCGCCACGCATCCAAGTGAGGATCGTCCTTGTCCTTCGCAAACGCCTCGAGGTGTTCGAACGAACGCCAGTACTGGATGATGGTCGGTAGTCCCATCTCGTACCCCAAGAGCCCCTTGTCGGGCTGTTCGGTCAAATAGTCGAGCATGTGTTTCATGCCCTTGCGACCCCCCAAGTCGCGCAGCGACCGCAGTAAGTGCAGCTTCTGCGGTCTGGCGCCGATGAGAAACACCACGAAGTCACCTTCGATGTCTGCGGTCCAACGACCCTTGTTGATCTCGGCCACGGCGACCCCCCTTGTCAGATCTCGCGGACGATGTGTCTACACCCCGCGGCTGCAACGAGCAAGATCGGTTGGGGCCAGGCCGCTATTCGGCCAGGTACGTCGGCGCGGTCGGCTTGAGAGGCCGGGCATACCAGAGCGGTCTGCGCAGACCATCGGGGCCGGGACCAGGACGGGTTTTGTCCAGCCATTCGAGATACGCCTCACGAGACTTGTCGGTGTCGACCACGACATCGCCGTACTGATCGCCTGGTTGAGCCGGACCTACACGAACACGTTGATGCCAGCACTGCATCCCAGAGATCGGGTCGGGCTGGACGGCGAAGGTGAGGTTCTGGTGGACGCCGGTGTCGTTCCACCAGATCCGCTCAGTATCGCTGTCGGCCGACTTCCACTTCCGAATGCCGTCCGAGCGGCGGAGCGTCCACTGAGATCCATCCGCGTCGATCGTGGCCTTCCCCGACCCCCAGTTTCTGGCCTTGTCCTCTTCCACGCGCCAGCGACCCATGTGATGAGAGGCGGCGACGACCCCCGGACGAATGCCTTCGGTCCGCCAGGCTTGGATCACGAAATGACCCAAGCGGGTCGACACTCGAACCAGACCGTTCTCCTCGATCTCGAGCTTCTCGGCATCTTCGGGGTGGATCCACAGCGGGTGACGATGGGAGATCTCGCTCAGCCACTTACTGTTGGCCGACCGAGTGTGGATGAGTGTGGGGATACGGAACGTCGGAAGCAGTATCCGCTCGTCGCCGGCCAGGTCCAGGTCCTCCCAATGGACGTGTGACGGGATCCACTTCGGAGTCGCGTACTCGGGCCAACCCCAGTCCTTGAGCGTGCTGCTGAACAACTCCAACTTCTTGGACGGCGTCTGGAACCCGGCCTTGAGCTCGCCTTCGATCTCCACTGCGGGCGAGCCGTCGCCGAGCGCATCCAACTTGACGTCCCCGAGACTCTCGGGGTCACCATCCCAAGTCCCGGCTGTCCCCGGCTTGCGGTAGACGCCTTGCTCATCCTTGGTGCAGCCATCGACTGCGGTTCGGTCGACCACACGCTCATACGGCGTGTACTGATCGCCCTCGATAGCGAACGCGCCGCGGTTCTTCATGTACTCCAGCGGCGACTGCCCCGCCTTCGCGGCGGCCTCGGCAAGACCAGGCACCGAGTCGGCGAACATCGACCCGTAGTACTCGTCTATGCCAATCGGCTCGCCGGGGTTCTCCTGAGACTCGAACCACTGGCGAATTCCCATCGAGCCATCGGGATCGATGTGCCAGGACAGGTCGATCCAGAACTCGTTCTCCTCCCAGACTTCACCCGGGTTGAACTCGTGGGTCCGCGACTCGGGGCCGACGGCTTCGGTGTCGCCGTTGCGCGATCGAATCTCGGCGAATCTCCTGAAGACCGACTGCCGGAACGCGATCCACCTACCGCTGTGGGTCTCGTAGCTGACGACGTCGTGCCGTTCTGCGCCGACACCCATCGGCAGCACGTAGTCGGCGTACCAAGAGGTTTCGGACCAAGTCGGTGTCAGCGCGACATGGCACTCGACCATCGACTCATCGCGAAGGGCCTCCATCCACGTGAACCCGTCCGGGTTGGTCCAGATCGGGTTGTAAACCCTACTGAAGTACGTGTCGAGCTTGCCGCGACCCTCCTTCAAGAAGTG
>JBPCTU010000242.1:0-8264 GCA_051011515.1 Acidimicrobiales bacterium | reverse complement strand
GTACTCGACGACATCGCTCGCACGGGTGGCACCGATGTGGTGCATGCGAACTACTGGTTGTCCGGTGTAGCCGGACACGAGATCAAACACGAGCTCGGCCTCCCGCTTGTCACAACCTTCCACACCCTTGCCCGCGTCAAGGCCGACACCGGAGACGATGAACCAGAACACCGTGTTGATGCCGAGACTGAAGTTATTGCGTGTTCCGACGTGATCACCGCGAACAGCATCGCCGAAGCGCAGCAGTTGGTCCGTTTCTATGACGCCGAGCCCGACCGCATCGAGGAGGTCCCACCCGGGGTCGAACATGCGCTGTTCTCACCTGGAGACCAGGCGGGCGCCCGGGCCGCAATCGGATTGGGTCCGGGACCGCTGCTGATGTTCGTCGGTCGTATTCAACCGCTCAAGGGCCTCGACGTCGCAGTCCAGGCATTGGCCTCGCTGGACCGCTCCGATGCGACGTTGTTGGTTGTCGGTGGAGCCAGCGGACGCCAGGGCAACGGCGAAGTCGCCCGGATCACGTCTCTGATCGACGAACTCGGTGTTGGGCCCCAGGTGCGTTTCGTCGACCCGGTGCCTCACCACCTGCTCTCGACGTACTACCGGGCTGCCGACGTCGTTCTCGCTCCGAGCCGCTCCGAATCCTTCGGGCTCGTTGCTCTCGAGGCGGCGGCTTGTGGGACACCGGTGGTCGCGGCGGCTGTCGGCGGGTTGCGGAGCCTCGTCGACCATGGCCGCACCGGCTTCCTCGTCGAAGGTCGAGATGCTGCGGTGTTCGGTGCCTACGCCAACGAGGTGCTGGACTCTCCGTTGTTGGCCGCAGAGATGGCGATGAATGCGGCGGAAAAGGCCCGCGGGTACACGTGGGGAGCGATGGCCGATCGCCTGATGGGGATCTACGGGCGGCTCCAGGACCGGTCGCTTGTGTTGTGTGGCTGAGGCTCGGCTCCAATGGAGGAGAGAGCCTCGACACCGTCGGAGTTGGCAGACCTAGAAGAGTTGTTCGATAGCTGGATCCACTCGCAGCTCGAATCCAACCCGACGATCGCCGCGGTAGAGCGCGACGAAGGCGAAGAGCGGGTGTGGTTCGTCCGGGTTCTGGGTGAAGACAGGGAGTCGTACACCGTGCGGTTCGCGCTTGGTCAAAGGACCCTGGCGTTCGATAGCTACTTCCTGCCCGCTCCGATCGAGAACGAGGAGCAGTTCTACCGACAGCTCTTACGGCGAAACCGTGACCTCTTCGGGGTCGCTTTCTGCATCGGGGACGAGGAAGCGGTCTTCCTGGCCGGCCAACTCTCCAACCCGCAGCTGAACGTTGCGGCTCTGGACCGGGTACTCGGCACCGTGTACGCGACAGTCGAGAGGTGTTTCAGAGCGGCACTGAGTGTTGGATTCGTGTCACAGCTCGGTCCCGGAGCAGAAGCCCACCAGTCGAAATAGCGTTTTGATAACTTTCGGTATATATTGTGTTACACCGGTGGTCGGGCGGAGCCGGGTATCGGGGAAGTGACCGGGTCTCCGCCCGAACCGGTGCCTGGTGAGGCGCCGTTGCGGTCGCAAGCTGTAGCACATCGGGAATCGGCCCTGCCGCGGCTTGTAAAGCAGGCCCCAGCTGATAGGTTGCGCTGACTCGGCGGAGTGCCGTCGTGATGTCCTTCTTATGAGAACCTCAGGACGTGTAGCCGGACGGGCATCGACCCGTAGTTTCATCGCGCTGGTGTGTGCCGCGCTGGTGGCCGCTGCCCTCGCGCCCGCTGGAGCTCAGACCGAACAGATCGAACAGGCCCGAGTCGAACGCGAACTGGCTCGAGCTGCGGCTGCTGAGGCCGCCGTCGGACTCGATCCGCTCCTGGCCGAGGACGCCGAACTCGAGGCGGCCGTCGAGGCTCTGGAGCTGCACGTCGCCACACAAGAGTCCAAGCTCGACGCCATCCAGCAATCGCTTGACGTCTCTCGCGCCGAGGCCGAACGGGCAGCCAATCGGGTCGTCGACATGCAGATCGAGATCGGCGCGATCCGGGCTGCACTCAAAGCCCGAGCGCTCGAGGCATACGTGAGCACCGACAGCGAGAGAGTCGATGCGTTGTTCACCTCCGACGACATCACGGTCGCGGCGCACAAGCGCGCCATTCTCGAGACGATCAACGCGAACGAGACCGATCTGATCGACCTGCTGCGCTCAGCCGAGGGCCAATTGGGAACGTTGTCCGACGAAGCGGATGAAGCCGTTGTAAGGGTCATGGAGGAAGAGGCTGCCGAAGCAGAGCAGCTAGGTGTCCTCGAGACAGCGCTCGCCGAAGAGAGGCGTTTGAAGGCGGCTCTGGAGCAACGCATCACCGACCTCAGGCTCGAGATCGAATCGCTCGAGAACGAAGAGGATCGGCTCACGGGCCTCATTACCGGCTTGATCGCCGAGGAAGAAAGACGCATTGCCGCCGCAGAAGAGGCTCGTCGGCGGGCGGAGGAGTTGCGGCGGCTGGCCGAAGAAGCCGAGCGCAACCAGACGGACCCAGAGAATGTTCCAACACCGGAGCCACTTCCCCCACCCGAATCAGCGGGCAACCTTGCTTGGCCCGCTGGCGGGATCGTTACCTCTGGGTTCGGTCCTCGGTGGGGTCGGATGCACAACGGCATCGACATCGCGGCGGCGATCGGATCGCCGGTATATGCGGCGCAGTCGGGCACGGTGATCCAGGCGTCGGCATATGGCGGCTACGGAAACATGATCGTCATTGATCACGGCGGCGGATTCACGACCGTCTACGCCCACCTGAGCGACTACGCGGTCTCGGGCGGCCAAAGTGTCGGCAAGGGTGCGGTCATCGGGTCGATGGGGTGCTCGGGGAGCTGCACCGGCCCTCACCTGCACTTCGAAACTCGGGTTCGGGGAATCCCACAGAACCCGATGTCCTACCTCTGACAACCCCCATCTGAGCCAGTCCGCAGTTCACGACGCCCACCATCGGGGCGGTAGCCTCGGCCCGTGAGCAACCTGACCGTGATCGGTGGCGGCAAGATGGGCGAGGCACTCGTCGGCGGGTTGATCGACGCCGAGTGGACGCCTGCGGGGCACATATCGGTGGTCGAACCGGTCGCCGAGCGACGAGAGGAGCTCGCAAAGCGGTACGAAGGGCTCGTTGTCCTGGCCGACCTCGAGAACGTCGAACCTGCAGCCGAAGTGTTGCTGGCGGTCAAACCGGACTTGTGTGAAGTGGTGTGTCGGTCGATTGCGTCGAACGCCCCCGCCCGGGTCCTTTCGATTGCCGCTGGCGTCACGTCCCAGTCACTGGGCAGCTGGCTGGGGCCGGGTACCCGGGTTGTCCGCGCGATGCCGAATACGCCGGCACTAGTGGGCGCGGGTATGGCTGCAATTGCGGCCGGCACCAGTGCCACAACGGACGACCTCAGCTGGGCCAGCCAGATCTTGGCCTCGGTGGGAGAGGTGATAGTTGTCGAGGAGACGGCGATGGACGCTGTGACCGGTGTGAGTGGGTCGGGCCCGGCGTACGTCTACCTGTTTACCGAAGCGCTCATCGAGGCGGCGGTGGCGGTTGGACTCGACAAAGGCACGGCGGACACACTCGCCCGTCAGACGGTCCTGGGGGCGGCTCGGTTGCTGACCGAATCGGGTACCCCTCCGAACGAGCTGCGCGCAAATGTCACATCGCCCGGGGGAACAACAGCTGAAGGCATCGCCGTACTCGAGCATGGAGAGCTGCGCGCGCTCCTCAGGGACGCCGTCGAAGCGGCGACCAGTCGGTCGCGCGAACTTGGTGCCGGCTGACGACGGCCGGCCCGCGCGGGTGCATGGCCCAGATCGGCGGCCGAAAGAAATCTCAGCGACAGCTTTTGGCAACCCGTAGATCGTGACGTAAGGTGACGCCGGCCAAGCGGAAGGGGTAGGAGATGGCGCAACCGGAGGGCCTATCACGGTTTATGACAGTCGCAGAGGTGGCTTCACTGATGCGGGTATCGACCATGACCGTGTACCGCCTGATAAAGGCGGGTGACATTCCTGCGGTTCGGGTCGGCAAGTCTTATCGCCTACGCGAAGACGATGTCGATCGCTTCCTCTCTAGCCGGTACACCCAAGCCGGCTGATAGGGCCACAAGGGAATCAATCAGTAACCGGCGAGAAATCGCCGGTTGCTGAATTTTTGGGGTGTCTCAATACGCTACGGGTATGAGTCAGGTGCGGTTCAGCACGATCAGTTTCCTGAGTGACTTCGGGACCCGAGACGAGTTCGTCGGCGTGGTGAAATCGGTCATCCGATCCATCGCCCCCGACGTGGCCGTGATCGACGTAACCCACGATGTGGCCCGCCATGACGTCCGCGGCGGTGGACTGGCTTTGGCCCGTGCCGCGCAATACCTGGTGCCTGGTGTTGTACTCGGAGTGGTGGATCCCGGCGTTGGAACCGATCGACGTCCAATCGCTCTCGAGGTCGGCGACGGCCAGTCCGTGTTGGTGGGTCCCGACAATGGGTTACTCGCTCCGGCGGTGGCGTTGGTCGGTGGAGCGAGTCGAGCGGTTGTTCTCGACAACCCGGACTACTGGTTGGAGACTCCCGGATCGACCTTCGACGGCCGAGATTTGTTCGGTCCATGCGCAGCTCACCTGTGCATGGGAGTCGAGCTCGACCGGCTCGGTACCGAGATCGATCCCGCCACGTTGACTCCGGGTGTCATCCCGGTAGGTGGTCGCGATGGCGATGCCGTGGTCGGGGAGGTCCTGTGGGTCGATCACTTCGGCAACGCTCAGCTCAACCTCGATCCCGACGATCTTGCCGGCCTGGACGGCCCGCTGATGCTCACGACCGGAGACACGGTCCGCACGGTTCAACGGGTCGAGAGTTACGCCGAGATCGCTCCAGGTGCAGTAGGGCTACTGGTCGACTCGCATGGCCTGCTCTCACTCGCGGTGGCCGGTGGTTCGGCGGCTCTGGATCTCAGAGTGGACGAGTCGGACCGTGTGCGGCTCGAGGTCGCCGATCAAGACGTCGGACAGACCACTCGTGTCCAGCTCGGGAAGCGCGAGCAATGAGACCGGCCACCACGATTGTCATTGCTCTACTACTCGGCCTCATCCTCATTGCGAGCGTGGTGCAACTGTTCTTCCTCGCGCGGTGATTCGATCGAGGGGCTCCGGCTGGCGGCGCTAATGGCCGGCAGCCAAGAGCACCGACATGGTCATCGCCACCCGAGCCGGGTCGGCGGGTGGCACGGGGGCGGACGGCACGGCGAATGGAAGCTGCGGTGGGGAAACCGCCTGCTCGGGTTCGGAGGTAGTGACTGGGTCAGGCGAGCTCTCTGGGGTCGGCACCGGAATAATTGGGACTGAGTTCCCAGCGCTTTCGGTAGAGGCGAACCGGTGGGTGGTGTACTGGCGGCCTTCATTCGTCCACACCACGCCGATCCCAACCAGGTCGAAGGCCGGATCCAAGACATTGGCGGCATGGCTAGGGCTGTCGAGGAACGCCTGCCAGATGTCGGCGAGCGCTCCTCCTCGTCCGACGTTCTCGCCGACCTTCAGCCAGTCGGCGGGAGCTCCAGTAACAATGTCGTCGGCATGGGCCAAAGTTGTGTTCTCAGCCATCCAGTAGGTCCAGTTGCGCGCGGCTTCTCTCATGTTCGTGTCGAGCATCAGGGGCCCGAGGCCGTTCGCGATCCGGATGTCGTTTATGTTGGAGACATACTCGGCCTCGTCAGCCGGAGCGAGCGTCCATGTCTGAGCCACAGCACCAGCGCTGGAGTAGCTCGACGTTGCCAGCCCGGAACACAGCAGAGCCACGATGGCAACGAGGCGAAGGATCCGGCGAACCATCCCTCGCCATCGGTCGGGGTGAGTAGCGGCCAAAGGCAGAGGCCGGTCCCCTGGCCATCAGTGGGCCCGGGGTCCCGGGCCGTTCGGCCCACTTCGGGTCGATCTGGGTAATTGGGCTCACCTAGCGGTGTCACCGCCTCCGGGGACTAGATTCGCCCCGGTGAACATCAGCTCGGTGATCGAAGCAGAGACCAGCGACGACGGTGTAGCTCTGATGCACCGCGATCGGTCGGTGACCTACTCCGAACTTCAGCAAGCAGCGGCACGTGTCCATGCCGGCCTCGTCGATTGCGGCGTGGAGCCCGGCGATCCGGTGGTATTGGCCGCTGGCACAACTCAGTACTTCGTGGCGGCGCTGTTCGGCGTACTGCGTTCCGGAGCGGTGGCTGTACCCATGAACCCACTAGCCCCGGCGCCGGAGATGCAGGCGGAACTGGCTGCTGTCGAACCCCGGCTCGTGCTGGCGGGCCCGGCGGCCGCTGCTTCGCTGGCGGGTTGTGAGCTCAGCTGCGAGGTCATCGCACTGCCCGGCGCAGAAATCGAGGGGGCGAGCCAGTTCGAAGAGTTCCTCGGTGAGCCGTCACACCCAGCAGTGGAACGCGATCCTGACGATGTCGCCCTCATGTTGTTCACGAGCGGCACCGCCGGCGCCCCCAAGGCGGCCATGCTCAGCCATCGGAATCTCCAGGCCAACATCGATCAGGTAGAGGCGCACATGCCTTCGCTCATGGGGCCCGAGGACGTTGCGCTCGGTGTGATCCCGCTGTTTCACATCTTGGGGCTGAACATGATGCTCGGGACGATTCTCGGATCTCGGGCGTCGATGGTTCTGATCGAGCGCTTCGATCCCGCCGCCGCCACCGAGCTGATCGTCCGACATGGTGTGACACTCCTCGCCGGCCCTCCGGCTATGTGGTCGGCATTTGCTCAACATCCCGACGCGAACCCTTCGGACTTCTCCACAGTTCGGGTCGCCATCTCCGGCGCCGACGGGCTCCGTAGAGAAGTAGCGCAGCTCGTGGACGATCGGCTCGGTGTAACGCTCACGCAGGGTTACGGGTTGACCGAGGCATCTCCTGTCTTGAGCCTCGCGATCGGTACCGGTGCCCCCGCGACATCGGTAGGTCGGCCTGTCCCGGGGGTCCAGTTGAGGTTGGTCGACAGTGCCGGCTCCGACGTGCCCATTGGCGATGAGGGTGAAATCTGGGCGCGCGGCGAGAACATCTTCCTCGGGTACCTCAACGACGCGGGTGCCACCACTGAGGCGTTGACGACGGATGGCTGGCTCAAGACCGGCGATATCGGAGTCGTCGACGATGACGGATTCCTTTACATCGTGGACCGCTCGAAGGATCTTGTTGTCGTCTCGGGGTTCAACGTCTTCCCCGGCGAGGTCGAGGACGTACTTCTCGAACATCAGTCGGTAACCGAGGCCGCGGTCGTCGGACTGGCGGATTCAGTGACTGGGGAGGCAGTCAAAGCGTTCGTGGTTGGCGCCCCCGGAACGGTCGTGGATGAGAGCGTGCTGGTCGCACATTGTGAGACACGGCTGGCTCGTTACAAGTGTCCGAGTTCGATCGAAGTGGTCCCATCCATTCCGAAAGGTGGGGTGGTCGGCAAACCCCGCCGGCGCGAGCTCAGGTGATCAATAGCGCTGAGGCCGCGTGAGTACCTTGGAATCGATGGACCCCGGCTCTGCGACTCCACCGGCACCGGACCAAGATGGCGAGCCGGTGTCCGCGCGCGAGATGGGATGGGCCGCGGGGACGTGGAGCGGACGGATCGTGGTCTCCACGATCCTCGCGTTCTTGGCATTCACGCTGGTGGTCTGGAACCTGCCTGACTCCGAGATTCGATCAGATGTTCGGCCCAGTTTGCGACCCGTCGTCAACGCGATGGCCATCGATCAGAGCTGGTCGGTGTTTGCACCCAATCCGACGACCCTGTCTCTCGCGGTGGAAGCTGACGTTTACCTCGAGGGGGGTGAACTGGTCCGTTACCGGTTCCCCCACGGGGACGACTTCGTTGGTGCATACCGCGAGTACCGGTGGCGTAAATGGGAGCGGCGTGTGCGGCTGGATTCGAATGACCACCTCTGGCAGTCCACAGCGGAGTGGGTCGCCGAGCAGTTCCCCGAATCCAGCGTCGTGAGGGTTGTTCTGATCCGCAACTTCAGCGACACACCACGGCCGGGAAGCTCCCAAGAACGCGTGTGGGACTCGTTCGAGTTCTTCACGCTCGACTTCGGGCAGGACGAATCATGACCTCACCGTCACTTGGCGAGCGGGCCTGGTCTGGTTGGCAACGCTTCTGGTTCACGCCGCAACGCTCGAGCACGCTCACGGCGATGAGGGTCTTATTGGGGGTGACCTGCCTGGCTTGGGCGCTGGCGATATTGCCCGACTTACGTACCTTCTATTGCGACGATGGGCTGTTGCAC
>JBPCTU010000241.1:0-5107 GCA_051011515.1 Acidimicrobiales bacterium | reverse complement strand
GACGAGGTCATCGAGGCGGCGAACGAAGCAGGGATGGCGATGGTCTTCACCGGCCGGCGCCACTTCAAACACTGAGCTCGATGCGCTGCTCGTTGTGCCGCTGTCAGCCCTGGTCGCCTCGATCTTGCTAACGCAATGTGTTCCGGGTGGGAGCTGGCATGATTAGCCCATGACTGCGATCAAGCTTGATGGCGAAGCGCTCGCCGAGGAAGTAAAGACCGACCTGGGGATCCGAATCGAGGCCCTCGCCGCTAGAGGCGTCAAGCCTGGGTTGGGGACGATTCTGGTCGGCGACGATGGCCCCTCGCAGAACTACGTCTCGATGAAACACCGCGATTCAGAGGCACTGGGCATGCATTCGCGGGAGGCGGTTCTGGGGGCAGATGCCACACAGGCCGAAATCGATGGGGTCGTGGACGCTTTCAACGCCGACGAGGCCGTACACGCCTACATCATCCAGTACCCGTTCCCGAAAGGTCTCGACTACGAGGCTGCGTTGTTGCGGGTACGGCCAGAGAAGGACGCCGACGGTCTTCATCCGGTGAACCTCGGCCGGTTGGTTCAGGGTATTGATGCACCGCTGGCGTGTACTCCTGCCGGGATCCAGATGATGCTCGAACGTTACGACGTCCCGATTGCCGGCCAGCATGTGGTCATCGTCGGTAGGGGTCTGACGATCGGCCGTCCGCTCGCAAACCTGCTGGCGCTGAAACGTCCGAACGCGAACGCTGCGGTGACTGTGGTCCACACGGGCGTGGCTGATATCTCGCCGTACACGCGAGATGCAGACATCCTCATTGCCGCCGCTGGCGCTCCTAGGATGATCAAGGTCGACATGGTCAAACCTGGTGCGGCGGTCGTGGCGGCTGGCGTGAGCTTCGAGGGCAAGAAGCTTGTCAGCGACGTGGACGACGAGGTGGCCGAGGTGGCCGGCTGGTTGTCGCCAAGAATTGGTGGCGTGGGCCCGATGACCAGGGCGCTGTTGATGGCCAACACAGTGGCCGCCGCCGAGCGCTCAGCAGCGGAGTAGTTCTGCCAGCGTAAAGCGCGCACCCGCGCTCACTTCACGCTGGCAATACGCGTTGGGAAACCCATAGACCGGGCGATGGCCCGTGTAGGGGTGGTTCTGCCAGCGTAAAGCGCGCACCCGCGCTCACTTCACGCTGGCAGTACGCGTCGAGAAACCCATGGACCGGGCGATGGCCCGCGTCGGCCTCAACCCAGGAGCGAGCGATGAGCGACAGGATCCCGCCTCCGGCGCTGCCGGGCAACCCTTTCGGGTTGCTTGGCCGACAAGTGTCGTACTGCGGATTGAGGAGGGACGAGCGACGGTAGGCCCCTCCGGAACTAGCCAGGAGCGAGGGACGAGCGACGGTAGGCCGCCTCCGGCGCAGCCGTAGGGCGACAAGCGTTGCCATACGGGATAAGAACGAGTCGCCGAATGCGGCGACTCGCTCGTATGATCGGAGCCGTTATGGCTGACAAGATCACGATCAACGAAGACTCCACCCTCAACGTTTCGGACAACCCGATCATCCCTTTCATCGAGGGTGACGGCACCGGCGTCGATATCTGGCCTGCGGCCAAACTTGTTCTCGACGCCGCCGCGCAGAAGTACGGCAAGACCATCGAATGGATGGAAGTGCTCGCCGGCGAGAAGGCGTTCAACGAAACGGGCGACTGGCTGCCTCAAGAAACCGTCGACACCTTTCAGGAGTACCTGATCGGCATCAAGGGGCCCCTGACAACTCCCATTGGAGGCGGCTTTCGGAGCCTCAACGTCGCTCTCCGTCAGCTCTTGGACCTCTATGTGTGTCTACGCCCGGTCCGCTGGTTCGAGGGTGTTCCCTCTCCGGTCAAACAGCCAGAGCTCGTCGACATGGTGATCTTTCGTGAGAACACTGAAGACATCTACGCCGGTATCGAAGCTGAAGCGGGATCACCCGAAGCAGCGCGGCTGCGCGAGATGATCCGTGAGGTCTTTGGCCGAGAGATCTCCGAAGACTCCGGCATTGGTATCAAGCCGATATCTCGCACCGGATCTCAGCGCCTGCAGCGCGCTTCGCTCAATTACGCGGTCAAGAAGAACCGCAAGCGCGTGCATTGGGTGCACAAGGGCAACATCATGAAGTTCACCGAGGGCGCCTTCCAGAAGTGGGGATACGAACTCGTCCGCGAAGAGTTCAGCGACGTTGCCGTCGGCTGGGACGACTGTGGCGGCGATCCCGGCGACAAGATCCTGGTGCAGGACGCCATCGCCGACATCGCGCTTCAACAGGTGTTGACTCGCCCGGCAGAGTTCGACGTCATCGCAACTATGAACCTCAACGGCGACTACCTGTCCGATGCCCTCGCGGCCCAGGTTGGCGGCATCGGCATCGCTCCCGGGGCGAACATCAACTACGTCACGGGCCATGGCATCTTCGAGGCGACTCACGGGACTGCTCCCAAGTACGCCGGCCAGGACAAAGTGAACCCCTCGTCAGTGCTGCTGTCGGGTGTGTTGATGTTCGAACACCTGGGTTGGCAGGACGCGGCGGATGACATCATCCGAGCTGTCGAGGCGACCATCGGCGAGAAGATCGTCACTTATGACTTCGCTCGGTTGATGGACGGCGCCACCGAGGTCAGCTGCTCGCAGTTCGCCCAGGCCATCGTCGACCGACTCTGAGTTGTTCCGGCAGACCGCCGGGAACGCTGTCCGCCTGGGCCCTTGCGCTCGACGGCGCCCGGCTTCAGCTCTTCGGAGTACGGGAACGTCGCCGGTAGGTTGGTCGATCCGTGACTACCACCCCTGACGAATCCCCCGAACTGAGTACCTCTGAGGTTTTTCGGCGCGGGTCTCACCTGATCCGACGTTCTCTCCGGGCCATGCCCGGGGCTCACGCCCTCGCCCTGACGGGCGCGATCGTCTTCGCGTTGGCCGCAGTCGCGTTGTCGAGAGTCCTCGCTTGGGTAACCGACAATGTCATTGTCCCGGGACTGGACGGCGACGGTGTCAGCGGGCAGACCGTCTGGGCCGGCATCGGCCTCATCATGGCGGTCGGAGTCTTCCGCGGCGGCGGCGCGGTCGTTCGACGCTATTTCCTGGCGAAGGCTCGATACGGCACCGAACTGTTGTGGCGACGCCAGCTGTTCGAGCAGTACCTACGCCTTCCTATGGCGTTCCATCAGTCCAAGCCCACTGGCCAATTGCTGGCCCATGCCGACAACGACATCACCGTTGCCTCGATTGTTCTGATGCCCTTCGCCTTCACCGCAGCGACCCTGGTGCTCGGAGTAGTCGCGTTGATCAGTCTGGCCCTGATTCATCCGCTCCTGGCGCTGGTGGCGCTGGTCTTGTTTCCATCCATCGCCGCCATCAACCACTACTACACATCGAAAGTGCACAAGCCGGCAGCCGCTGCACAAGAAGCCGTGGGCGACGTGTCCTCGATCGCCCACGAGAGCTTCGAAGGCGTGTTGGTGGTCAAAGCCCTGGGCAGAGAGGACGCCGAGGTCCAACGTCTTCGCGAGGCCGGAGCCCGACTGCGCGATCTTCGGGTCCAGGTTGGACGGCTGCGGGCGTTCTTCGAACCGGCGATCGACGCGCTGCCCAACATTGGGATCGTTGTGCTGCTGGGTGTAGGGGCCTGGTTGATCGATCAGGGGACTGTGTCGGTGGGCGACCTGGTCGGGGCAATGGCGCTGTTCAGCATCTTGGCGCTGCCCATGCGAATTGTCGGATTCTTCCTCGAGGAGATGCCGCGCTCGGTCGTAGCCCTGGCGCGAGTGGATCAAGTACTCGACGTACCCACTCCACCCGTTGGTGGGGGTGAACACCCGCTCCCGTCCGGTCCGCTGGAAGTTCGCCTCGACGATGTCCATGCCGCATACGGCGAGACAGGTGTGCTGGATGGTGTCTCGTTCGCGGTGAGCGCCGGGGAAGCGGTCGCAGTGGTTGGTGCGACAGGGTCTGGGAAGTCGACCATCGCCCGAATTCTGGCTGGACTCCAGCCGGTCGACTCAGGGCAGGTCACTATCGGTGGAATACCGGTTGGTGACATCGAAACGGAAGAGCGCACCAATGCCCTGGCGATGGCCTTCCAAGAGACATTTCTGTTTGCGGACACGCTCCTCGAGAACGTGTCGTTGGGCCGCGACATCTCCGAGGCCGAAGCGCGACTGGCGCTCGAGTCCGCCAATGCTGTCGACTTCGTCGAAGCGCTGCCCCGTGGGGTGAACACCGTGCTCGGCGAGCGTGGCATCACACTGTCGGGAGGTCAACGCCAGCGGATAGCGCTCGCACGCGCCTTGGCCGGAGAACCCCGAGTCATGTTTCTCGACGATGCGACGTCCGCAGTCGACCCCGTTGTCGAGGCGCAGATCCTCGACAACCTTCGCCGCAACCTGGATCTGACCCTGATCGTGGTGGCCCATCGGCTCTCGACCATCGAGCTCGCCGATCGGGTGATCTTCCTGGCCGACGGGCACATCGCGGGTACCGGCAGCCACGACGAACTGATGAGGCTCCCTTCCTACGCCGCACTGGCGCGGGCGTACGAGCTGGGCGAGGTGGCGGCGTGACCGACGATTCGGCTCGTGCAGGTTCGCTGGACGCCGACGGCCGTGAGGTCGGAGCAATGACGGTCCTGCGTAGGGGGGTCGCCATGAGCCCCGAACTGAAGGTTGGGTTCTGGGTGACCTTGGCCATGGCGTTGTTCATGGCAATCGGTCGCCTGGTGATCCCGATCCTGATCCAGCTGACCCTCGATCGCGGCGTCAGTGGCGACGAGGGCTACAGGCCCGGCTATGTGTACACGGCGTGCGCGATCGCCGTGTTGGTCATTGTGATCGTTGCCGTTCTCGGCCACACCACCTACCTGCGGCTGGTGCAGGTCGCCGAGACCACCCTCATGGAGCTGCGCCAGCGCACGTTCGAACACATTCACCGGCTAAGCCTCGCCGATCACGCAGAGAGCCGAACCGGGGTCCTCACTGCCAGGGTCACCAGCGACATCGAGACGCTTGCGCAGTTCGCCCAGTGGGCCGCAATCGCGTGGCCTGTCAACCTCGTGGTGCTCGTCACCCCGCTCGCGGTGCTGTTCTTCTACACCTGGGTGCTGCC
>JBPCTU010000240.1:0-16345 GCA_051011515.1 Acidimicrobiales bacterium | reverse complement strand
GTCAGGAAGAGGTAACCCTCGTGGTCCACTCGACCTTGATCGCCGGTACGGAACCAGCCAGCCTCGAAAGCCTCGCGCGTGGCGCCCTGATCTCCTCGGTAGGAGGTCATGACATTAGGTCCCTTGACGACGACCTCACCGACCGAATCAGGGCCCAACAACTCGCCGCTGGTTCCCATCACCTCCACCTGAGGGCCGGCCGGCACTCCCACAGACCCCGGCTTTCTAGGATCGGGGGGTAACGGATTGGAGCTCACCTGGTGCGCAGCCTCGGTCATTCCGTACGACTCGACAACTGCACACCCGAATGCACTCTCGAGCTCCTCCATCACCGTTGGAGCGAGCGATGCAGAAGACGAACGGATGAAGCGCAGGTCGACCATCTCGAATTCATCACCTGCGACTCGCCTTCGTTCCAACAGGGCCTGATGCATGGTGGGTACGGCCGTATACCAGCTGGCGCTGTGGGACACGAGCCAGCGAGCCATTGACGGCGCGGCAAACCCCGGGGTCGCGATCACACTCGCACCGGCCACAAGAGACGCGCAGAGGCCCGCCATCAGACCGTGGATATGGAATAGGGGCATGACGCAACACCCACGGTCGTGAGATGTGAGACCAAGCGTCCGGCCGATCGCGCTCGCAGAGGCTGCGATGTTGGCATGTGTCAAGGGCACGATCTTGGGGCGGGCTGTGGTGCCAGACGTATGGAGAACCAGCGCCACGTCGTCGTCAGCTGGAAGCCTCGGCGGGATCGCGTCAGGTGTGTGGGCCTTCGGCGCCTGGGCGTCCCCGGGGAGGGCTGCGCTTTCGAAGGCGATCGCCCCCGGTTCGGCACCCGACCGTACGACTCGCACCACCGGCACGTTGCATTCCCGCGCTGCCTGCACTGCAGCCGGCACCTCGGCGTCGCCCTCGCCGACGATCATGGCTGCGAGCGACAAGTCCTCGATCTCGAATTGGAACTCTCGTACGCGGTAGGTGGGGTTGAGCGGAGCCGCAGCGCAGACGTTCGCAACTGCCAGGAACGACAGGGCCAGGTCTATCCCGTCGCCAAGAGCTATCCCAACGGTGTCTCCTCGATCCAACCCATTCTCGACAAGCATCTGCGACAGACACGTGACCGATGATGCGAGCTCGCCGTATGACAGGTCACCACCGTCGGCCACGACGATTGCCGCATGCTCGGGAAATCGCGCCGCATGCCCTGCGATGATGCTCGGAATTACCGCCATTTGGTCGCCTCCCTGCACGAACACAAACCGCCTGCCTGTTGAAGCTGTCCGCCGAGAAGCCCAAGGACCACCACCAATCTAGGCGGACCTCGGGTACTCGTTCGAATGCAGTTGATCCGGTTCCAATCGGCATCCACCGGCCGGAATTCAGCGCTTCAGCTGGCCGATCCCGACTGGTTTGGCTTGACTGTCGGGGTGCCGGATGAGCCCGCGATGTCGATTGGTGACCCGATGTCCCCGATCCGTCGCACAACTCGAAGAGTGGTGATCATCGCCGTCATCGCCGCGCAGCTGACCATGGTGGCTGTGGCGTACGACTCGGACCACAAGACGTTCGGGTTTCAGATGTTCCCGGAATCGAGCCGTTGGCAAGCCGAGATCGTCCGAGTGAGCCAGGACGGCACAGCGGTGTCCGTCTCGGAGGACTGGGAGTACCGATGGTCAGAGCTGGTGCGGCGTCGCGGTCTGACCAACCCCTTCATCGAGCATCACGCGGACTCAGGTTTAAGAAATCAGTTCGGCTACTTCCAAGGCGCCCTCGACTGGGTTGCGCGGAACACGCCGGCTGACCAAACCACCGTCTACCTCGAGGCCACCGTCACTTATACCAACAACGGCAGAGGACCGTTCGTGAGGACGTTCCGCTCGGTGACCAGAGACCTGGACGCCCCGTGAAACTTGGTGACCGGCTCGACAAGATGATCGATGCCTTGGGCGATATCCGCCACATGTCGGTTTTGCGCATAGTGCTCGGACCCATCGTCTTGTTACATCTTCAGGACTACTTCGCCGACGCTCGCGACGGAATCGTCTACTCCGACCGTTTCTACCTCCCCTATTTCGATTGGTATCCCGAGGCGGGTCCCGCGTCATACGAGGTGATGCTCTGGGCGGCCGGTATCTCTGCGGTCGCCATGTCAGTGGGCCTGGCAACGAGGGTGACCACCGCGTACACAGCCTTCTTCGTCGGTTACAACATCTTCCTCTCGAAGACCCACTTCGCTCACAACCGGGCGTTTCTCCTGATCTTGCTGATCACCGTCGCGCTCCTCCCGGTCGGCCGCCACTATTCGATCGACAACCGAATCCGAAGAGCGCGGGGCGTGGAGACTACGAAGAGTGCTCTGCTGTGGCCGATCTGGTTGGTGCGTTTCGAGGTCGTGGTCGTCTATTGCGCCTCAGCGCTCTCGAAGGTCATCGACCAAGACTGGTGGAGTGGGACTGTCCTGCGGCTGCGAGCGGTCGACAATCGACAGTTGGCGCTCGACGAAGGAGCGCCGGCGTGGATTCTCGACATCTTGGCCAACGACACATTCCAATGGTGGTTCTCGAAGAGCGCGGTGTTGGGCGAGTTCGCTATCGGCCTCGGGTTCATACACCGACGCACCAGGCTCTTCGCGCTCTGGTTGGCGATTCCGTTTCATCTCGCGATTCAGATCGGGGCTCGGGTGCAGGTCTTCTCGTGGGCGGCGATCGCGGCTCTGGTGATCTGGGTTACCCCGGCTGCAAGGGGTCGGACCGTCATCGTCGGCTCCGAGTCTCGGCTGCGGTACGTGGTGGCCTACCTCGACTGGTTTGGCCGTTTCGAGACCGTCGAGGGCCCGGCCGGCTCGTTGATGCTCATCGATTCCGACGGAACGGAACGCCTGGGCAAGGACGCACTGTGGACGACCCTGAGCCGTTTGCCCGCGCTGTTCTTCTTCGCGGGGCCAGTAGTGGCCTACTTCCGGCTGAGGGCTCGGCTGCAACCCGACCACCCCGCACCCGGTGCGTCGCCACCCGCCGCCGCGACAGGCCCTTCTTCGCCTACATCATCCCCGCACTCTTGACTGATCGTTGACTCACCTCGACCAGACGACCACCGGTGACGACGAAAGAGTGGACGTGGTCAACCTGGTGTTGGCCACTTCGGAGTCGCCCTGCGACGGAATCGACCTGCGCACCCTCGACCAAAGGGATCAGCGCTATCGCCCGGAATCCATCGGCAGACCCGGGCGAGGCTCGCTTGGATTCGGTGATGAGCAGCTCCGACTCCCAAACCCATGTGTCGTTGACACTGACGAAGCGACAGCGATGCGCCGACCGAGACCGGCCACCCTTGGAGACCAGGCCGCCAGGACAAACGAGGACCGACCCCTCGACCCACGGGAGTAACCCAAGACCGTCTCTGCCGAACCCGGTCTCGAAGGCGGACGCGATCACGGCTTCCTGGTCGCCGGCAGCGACTGCCCGGCTCCGCACCTCTTGGGCAACTGCCTCGCCGACGTGGAACAACACGTCGTCGGACAGCTTGGACGCCAGCTCTGTCGCGACCTCGGGATCGTTGGTCAGATGCTTGACGATGGTCCCGTACCTCGGTTTGGGCCTTGCCGAGGTATCTGGTGACGGCTTGCCTCCTGCGCCAGGTGAGCGCGATACCGGCTGCGAGGGCTCCACCGATGCAGTCTGCCGGCCCCGCCGTCGGATCCCTCCGGCGCTGGGCGATCTGGTCACCAGACGGCCAGTGGGCTGAGGCGAACCTCGACTGTCACTGGGGGTAGCTACTGTGCGGTCAACTGCCCGCACAGGCGCCCGTACTGGGCCGTCGGAGGAGCAACAAGATGGCTGTCACCGAACACACATCCTGGCCCGCGGCGCAGCCGCCGTTGGATGCCGACCTGTTCGATCCACTCCGCCTCAACGGTGTAGAAGCGGTCACCGATGTCGTTGATGGAGTCAACTTCCACCCGGCGGTGGCCAAGTGGTTCCGAGAACGATTCCCGCAAGGTCCCACGCCGCCACAAACCGAAGGCTGGCCCCATATCGCCGCCGGCCAGAACACGCTCATCGCGGCGCCCACCGGCTCGGGCAAAACCCTCGCCGGCTTCCTGATGTGCATCAATCAGCTCTACCTCCGACATGCCGCAGGTACGGGAACCCAGGGCACGCGTGTGGTGTACGTCTCCCCGCTCAAGGCGCTCGCGGTGGACATAGCGGAGAACCTGGAGACCCCACTGGCAGAGATTGCCGCTGTGGCCGAGCAGATGGGCCTCGGCGCCCCACCATTAACCATCGGTGTCCGTACCGGCGACACCCCCTCGTCAGAACGACAGGCGATGTTGCGGCGTCCGCGGACGTTCATGGTCACCACCCCCGAATCGTTGTACCTGCTAGCGACGGCCGCCAAGAGTCGCGAGGTCCTCCGAGACGTCGAGACAATGATCATCGACGAGATTCACGCGATGGCGCGAGACAAACGGGGGTCCCATCTGGCCCTCACCATGGAACGTGTACACCACATCTGTAAGCGGCCACCCATTCGCATAGGCCTTTCAGCCACACAGCGGCCGATCGAGACGGTGGCCCAACTACTGGTCGGCAACCGTCGCGACCCTGCCAGCGGCGAGCTTCCGTGCTGCATCGTCGACAGCGGCCACCAGCGTTCACTCGATGTAGCCATCGAACTGCCCGAGATGGAGCTGGAGGCAGTGGCTTCCCACAATCAGATAGATCAGGTCCTCGACCGGATCTCCGCGCTCGTCGCCGAGCACCAGACGACGCTGGTTTTCGTGAACACCCGACGCTTGGCCGAACGGTTGGCACACCAGCTGGGTGAACGACTCGGCGAAGATGTCGTTGCCGCGCACCACGGCTCGCTCAGCAAGGACCGGCGCCATCGCGTCGAGAGGCGACTTCGATCGGGTGATCTCAAGGCACTGGTTGCGACGGCGTCGCTGGAGCTCGGCATCGACGTCGGCCCTGTCGAGCTGGTCTGTCAGATCGGGTCCCCCCGGTCGATCGCGACGTTCCTCCAGCGGGTCGGTCGGTCGAACCACACTCGTCATGGCACGCCGCGCGGCCGCCTGTACCCGCTCACCCGCGACGAGCTGGTCGAATGCACGGCGCTACTTGCCGCGGTCCACGGCGGGCGGCTCGACGCCTTGTCACCTCCTGCAGCACCGCTCGACATCCTGGCCCAACAGGTCGTCGCCGAGACCAGCGCCGAGGAATGGAGAACCGACGACCTCTTCGACCTGTTCACCACCGCCTACCCCTACCGCGACCTCGGCCGAGAAGACTTCGACGCTGCGCTCGAGCAGGTCAGCGATGGCATCATCACCGGTAGAGGTAGGCGGGCGGCCTGGGTCCACCACGATGAGCTCAACGGTGAACTCCGCGGTCGCAAAGGCGCCCGGTATGTCGCTCTCACTTCCGGCGGCGCCATCCCCGAGATCTACGACATGCGGGTCATCTCCGAGCCCGACGAGACCTTCATCGGTACCGTCAACGAAGACTGGGCAATGGAGTCCATGGCCGGCGACATCTTCCTCCTTGGCACCAACTCCTGGCGCATCCAACGCGTCACCGGCGGTGAAGTCCGAGTAGTCGATGCAGGCGATGCACCACCGACGGTTCCTTTCTGGACCGGCGAAGCCCCCGCCCGCACCAACGAGCTGAGCTACGAGGTATCGCGGCTCAGGCAGTTGGTCGAGTCTCACATCACGAACGACGATCTCGTCGAGGCGACCAACCAGCTCGCGGATGAGGCCGGAATCACCCACGAGGCCGCCTCGCTCATCGTCGCCTACCTGGTCACGGGTCGCTCGGTTCTCGGCGCCATGCCCACCGACAAAACCCTCGTGATGGAACGCTTCTTCGATGATGCCGACGGCATGCAGTTGGTCATTCACTCGCCGCTCGGGGGCCGAATCAATCGGGCCATGGGTTACGCGTTGCGAAAGAAGTTCTGCGTTGGTTTCAACTTCGAACTCCAGGCTGCGGCCTCCGACGACGCAGTCGTCATCTCATTGGGACCACACCATTCCTTTCCACTACAAGACGTACAGAAGTGGCTCACGCCGGAAAACATTCGCGAAACGCTCACACAGGCTGTGCTCGACCAACCCGCATTCCAGTCCCGTTGGCGGTGGAACCTGAACCGTGCGCTGGTTGTGCTGCGGATGCGAAACGGCAAACGCAACCCTCCGCCCATACAGCGCATGGAGTCCGACGACCTCATGGCTGCGTTGTTTCCCGATGCAGCCGCATGCCAGGAGAACATAAGCGGGCCCGCCGAGATCCCCGATCATCCCCTCGTGCGCCAGACCATCCACGACACCTTGACCGAGGGTATGGACGTGGACGGTCTCATAGAACTCTGGCGCAACGTCGAAGCCGGCGAGGTCGAGTTCCACCACGTCGATACCACCGAACCATCAGCGCTGGCACACGAGATCCTGACTGCCCGGCCCTACGCATTCCTCGACGACGACGAACTCCCCGACCGCCGCACGCGAAACGTTCGCCTGCGACGCGGCCTGCCAGTGGAGCCCACCGAGATCGGCAAACTCCTCCCGGAAGCGATCGCCGAGGTCCGCGAGCAACTCGCTCCGAGGCCCGCCACACCCGATGAGCTTCATGATCTCCTCAGAGACGTCGTCCTGATCCGGGGCCGCGACGAATGGCGCCCGATGTTCGCCGAACTCGCTGGACGTGGCCGCGCCATGCGAGTTGAAGGCGAGGCCGGCGAGAGATGGTTTTGTGTGGAGTCGGCGGAAATGGTGGAAGTACTACTCGGTGGAGAACCCAACGAGACCATCTTTCCCGAGAAGGTCGCAGCCGCCGTCGTACGAGGACACCTGGACATGTTGTCGCCGGCCACCGCCGCCCGAATCGAGAACGAGACCGGACTGTCGCCGACCCTCGTCCAAGTTGCTCTGCTCACTCTCGAGGCCGAGGGCACGGCAATCCAGGGTCACTTCAGCACACCCACCAACCGGGCCGACGGACGGCCGTTGCCCGGCGAAGACCCCGGAAGCCACAACCAGATCGACGACACAGAGTGGTGTTCTCGCCGGCTGCTAGCTCGTATGC
The DNA here is from genome assembly GCA_051011515.1 of Acidimicrobiales bacterium. Taxonomy (GTDB): domain Bacteria; phylum Actinomycetota; class Acidimicrobiia; order Acidimicrobiales; family UBA8592; genus JBPCTU01. The sequence goes on along the minus strand of JBPCTU010000240.1, from coordinate 9,257 downwards.
ATGCCGCGTCGCGAGGCAAACGCCGACGGTCGGTCGAGCCGGTCTCGCCCAACGACTTCGTGAGATTTCTCACCCGATGGCAACACGTGGCCCCAGGCACCAGGCTCACCGGGCGGGCAGGGCTCTGTCGGGTGCTCGAACAGTTGCAGGGTTGGGAAGCCGGGGTCGCAACATGGGAACCCGACCTGTTGGGTAGTCGCTTGCGGGATTACGAGCCGGGATGGCTCGACCAGCTGTGCCACGACGGCGAGCTCCAATGGCTCCGCCTGTCTCCGAAGATCAGCGACGATCCCGACCGAGCCGCCGGGGCACCGTCGAAGGCCACCCCCGTGAGCCTCGTGTTCCGCGAGGATCTGGGGTGGCTCCTACCGTCATTCAGGGGCGACGCCGAAATCGGTATGCCCGACATCGGAGCAGTGGCCGAGATCGTCGAGATCCTGGAGGGCCGGGGGGCCCAGTTCCTCACCGAACTAGCGTCGGAGACCGGCAGGCTTCCGACCGATATCGAAACAGCACTCTGGGACGGCGTCGCCCGCGGCGCGCTCACTGCAGACGGGTTCGAGGCGATCAGGAATCTGACCGGACCGCGCCGTTCGCAGCGACGCGACCGGGCTCTGTCGAAGTTACGGCGCAATGGCGTTCGCACGGCCAGCGGCGCCGGCCGATGGTCGCTGGTACCAGCGGCACCCGAAATCGAAGAACCCGATGAGCTGGCCGAGGCGCTGGCGGACCAACTCCTGCAGAGATGGGGGGTGGTCTTCTACGACCTGGCCGCGCACGAGGGTTGTGCGCTCCCGTGGCGCCAACTCCAGTGGGCATTCCGACGTCTCGAGGACCGCGGCCTCGTCAGGGGAGGCCGTTTCGTCAACGGCTTCTCGGGCGAGCAGTTCGCGCTACCCGAAGCTGTTGAGGCTCTCAAGAAGCTGCGCCGACAGCCAGCATCTGACCGCACCATCACGGTCTGTGGCACAGATCCGTTGAATCTGACGGGAATCATCACCCCCGGAAACCGGATCCCAGCCCGCCGCACCGAACTCGTCGAGCTACCGATCTGAACCTTGCGGGTCCCGACGGAGCAAAACCACGCACCGCCGCCACGTCAAACGCGTCCGACCGCGGCGAACTCGGAGACGGCGTCAACCAACTGTTCTAGTTCGGCGTCGGTGTTGTAATAATGCACCGAGGCCCGGACTCCATGAGAGACATTCCGCGAACCCAGATCGAGTTGGGCGGTGCGTGATGACACAACCGATGTGTTCACGCCCCTTGACCGAAGGTGCGCGACGACATCGGTCGACTCGCGGCCATCCACGGCGAACGTCACCAGAGCACTCAGCTCGGAGCCACGATCCAGCAACGTCACTCCGACAGTTGCGGCGAGCAACGATCGCAAGTTGCCTGCGAGCAAAGCGATCCTGTCCTGGATCAGATCCAGGCCCACATCGAGGGCGTAGTCGACCGCTGTTCCAAAACCCACCCTGGCACCGAACGAAGCCTCGAACAGCTCGAACCGCCTTGCATCAACGCGCAGTCGGTACTGGCTCTCGCTGATCCAGTCGGCCGACCGGCTGTCGATGAAGGTGGGGTCGTCCAGTTGGCTCATCACCTCCGAGCGGACGTAGAGAGCGCCAACACCGCGCGGGCCGCGGACGAACTTCCTGGCTGTGAACGTCAACATGTCGCACCCCACTCGTTTCACATCGACAGGCCGTTGACCCACGGACTGGCACGCATCGACGAGATAGAGCGCATCGTGGTCAGCAACCGCCCGACCGATTTCTTCGACCGGATTGACCAGACCACTACTCGTAGGCATATGCGTGACCGCAATCAGCTTGACGCTGGGGTCCAGCATCGCGACCAACCGGTCGACATCGAGTTGCCCGTCGGGGTCGTCGGGCACCAACTCCACGACTACGCCCGACCTTCGCGCTTGCATCAGCGCAAACGCGTTGGCGTTGTATTCGGCCCGGGACGCCAGGATTCGGTCTCCGGGTGCCAACGGGACAGCCTGAAATGCCCGCCACCAGGCATCGCTCGCTCCACTGGTGAGGGCGATCTCGGAGTGCCCACAGTTCAGGAGTGAAGCAATGCTCCGGTACGTCCGCTCGAGCGCTTCCTCGGTAGCGCTCTCTGCTTCGTACCCACCGATGTCTGCCTCGAGTTGGAGGTATCGCACAACGGCATTCAGCACCGGCCTCGTTATGAGGGCCGCGCCGGCGTTGTTGAGGTGGGCCCACCGGGAACACCCGGGTGTATCGGCCCTTACTCGTTCGACGTCGATCTGGCCGGCGGGTGTCGCCATGAACGCAAACTACCCGTCGCCTCCGTGAATCACATCGCCAGACCTCGACCTCCAACGACAGGGTGAGCCGGGTCACGGGTCATCGAGCCCCATCGACCTGGCGGCGGCTTCACCACCCTCTCGAACTTCGGCGAAGGAGTCCACGTTGCGCAAGGCCGGGAAAAACCGCCACCAGAGGGCAACCACCACGAGGGTCCCGACGCCGCCGAAGATGACCGCGCCGGTCAATCCGAATGCGGCGGCTGTGAGACCCGACTCGACCGCGCCAAGCTCGTTGGACGCGCCAATGAACACGTTCTCCACTGCGAGTACCCGCCCGCGCATCTGCTCGGGAGTCGCCAAAGGAACAAGCGTGATGCGGATGAAGACCGAAACCGCGTCGGCGCCGGCGGCAATCATCAGAGCGACGAAGACAACGGCAAACTTGTCCGAAAGACCGATGATGATCGTCATCACCCCGAAGACCGCCACGACCGCCATCAACACGCGACCGATGTTGCGCCTCAGCGGTCGTATCGAGAGGAAGAGCGCGACGACCACCGCACCCAGCCCGACCGCTGCTCTCAGCCAACCGAGCCCAACCGCACCAACGTCGAGATCCTCGGCTATCGCGGGCAGGAGAGCAATCACTCCCCCGAACAGGACGGCGAAGAGATCCAGCGTTATTGCACCGAACACGATCGGCTGGCGCCGGACGAACCGGAGACCTTGAAGCGCGTCGCGCACAGCCTGCCTGGCCCCCGATGTCTTGAGCTGCCTGATGGGAGGGCTCTCGACCAGGGCCAGCATCGCGATCGCCGCCAGAAACGCGCCGGCGGCGATCAGGTACGGCAGCGACTCGTCGATCACAAAGGCGAAGCCGAATACCACCGGCCCGGTGATCGCTCCAGCTTGGAACATCACTGACTTGAGTGCCACGACTCGCTCGAGGACGTCTGGGGGCGCCAGATCAATCGGCAGCGCTCTGCTCGAGGGCGCAGCGAACGCCCTCGCAGCGCCGAACACCAGAACGAGACCGAAAATCGGGGTTACCGATGTCGGGTCGGACTCGGAGTAGAGGAACAATCCGACCGACACGAGCGCCTCGAGCACCAGCGCTGCCGCGAACACCCGTCGCCGGTCCTTTCGGTCCGCTACCGACCCCGCAAACGGAGCGAGCAAGGCGATCGCGATGAACTCCGCCAGCCCCAACAGACCCAGATCCAGCTCGTCGCCGGTCATGTCGAAGACCTGTTTTCCCACGATCGTGATCTGGCCAACGATCGCAAACGCAGAAAGGAAGAGCGTGATCAGGAGGGCCCATATCTGAAGCGGCACCTGGCCGGGCCGACGCGTGCGACCATCGACCTCCGTGTGAGGCTCGCTAGCGCTCACCTACCCCCTACCTCACGGTCGAGGTGCCGGGGCCCTGTTGGCATCGATGCGGAAGTGGGTCTAACCGCCAGAGCCGATCCCCCCGGTGCGGTCGACGTACTCGGTCGATTCTTGCGCCGCTGCGGAGAAGATGCCCTTTGCCATCAGACTCGACTCAGCCCGGCGACGCTCTGTGTAGATGTCGGCTCGCAGCGCATGAGCCGACCGGTTGTCCGGTTCAGCTTGCACCGCTAGTTCGATGAGGTGACACCCAAGCCTGAAGTTCCCCGAGTCAGCAACCTCGCGAGCGCGCGATGTCAGGTTGTCGACACCGCCAACCAGTGTTGCCAGTTCCTTTGCCAGATCGGCCTTGGGGGACGGCTTCAAGTGAGCTGGGTCGGCATCCCACCACCCCCCGTACATCCTCCACACGTTCCGTACGACGAATTCGGGTTCGTCATACATCGGCGCCATCCAAGGGAGTTCCATGAGGTCGGGATCCACGTGGACCTCATGGATGATGGTGTCGAGGGTCTGACCCACGTTCATCCGGTCGATTGTCTCTGCCACCAGTGCCTCGAGCGCTGTCGCCATGTCACCGAGAACCCGCGTGATGCGTGACCGTCCGGCGATGGGCAAACCGTGCGCCGGGATCAACAATTCTGCGTCATAGGACATCAAGGTCCGCAAGACCGACGCCCACTCGAGCGGGTAACGCTGAACTTTCTGGGGGTTGCCGGCATTGGGAAAGACCCACACGACCAGGTCTCCCACGCACAGGGTCTTGTGCGCCGGAATCCAGGCCCAGGTGTGATCATCGGTCTCGCCCTTGGCGTGGTGCAGCTCGATCACCAGATCATCGACCTCGAGGGTGTGGTGATCGCGATAGGTCACGTCTGGCCAGACCGAGTCTTGGATGAAGCGCTCGTTCGTTGGAGCCTGCAACCCATGACGCGGAGAGACGCCGCCGAACTGGCGACGATTGATGATCACGTTCCAACCACTCATGTCGTCGTACCTCTGGAACCGCTTCGGAACATTCTCGTGACCGATCACCTGTGGTGGCTCGTATCCACGACGCTCAGCATCGGCGAAGAGAAACGGCGACCCACCGACATGGTCGAAGTGCCCGTGGGTGTAGACGAGTTTGTCGATCCGGGCAGTGCTCCACCCACGGAGGGACTCCGTGCAAGCCGCGCCTGTGAGATGTCCACTCGAGTCAAAACAGACAAGCCCTCCGCGCGTCCGCACTACCACGATGTGGCTGAAGGACTCCACCAGAGCGATGTCGTCGCGCAGTTCCGTGGCTCGGTTGGTAACCCGGTTTGTCGGCTCGTCGGCGAAACCGGAGTCGATTACCCGGCTCGAGAGCTCAATCGGGTCGTTGGTGTGGATCTGATCTAGATCTCTCGGCTTCGGATGCAGCGCCATGTCCCGGTCGGCTATCGGCGAACAAACGTCGCCTTGCCAGGTCCGCTCTCGATGAAGCTCTGAACGCCGGTGACTCGATCCTCGGTCTCGAAACAATCGGCGAACGCTCGCGCCTCCGCCTCGACTGCCTGATCTAGTGGCAGGGGCAGACCCTCCATCATGGCGCGCTTGATGTACTGAAGGGATTTCGGTCCACTCGCGTACTTTTCAGCCAGCTCGATGGCTCGGGGGTAACAAGCGTCATCGGCCACGACCTCTGAGACCAGCCCTATTTCCAAGGCCTCCGCTGCCGGCACCTGACGGCCCGTGTAGTTGATCTCCTTGGCCTTGGTGATGCCGACGAGCCGCATCAGCCGCTGGGTGCCCCCAGCACCGGGGGCGATACCCAACAAAACCTCGGGCTGGCCGAACACTGCGCTCTCGCCGGCTATCCGGAAGTCGGTGACCATGGACAACTCACAGCCTCCACCCAAAGCGAAACCGTTGACCGCACTCAGCGTGATCTGCGGGAGGTTCTCGACCGCCAGAAACGCCTCCTGAAGACCCATGGAGAAGGCGTAGGCCTCGGGGGCATTCTCCAACGCAGGAAATTCCTTGATGTCGGCACCCGCGGCAAAGATGCGCGGTCCACCCCACAACACGACCGCCCCGATGTCGTCTCTGGCCGCAAGCTCCTCTGCGATCTCGGCCAACTCGTTCGTGACCTGAATACTGATCGGGTTCATCTTGCCGTTCTCAATGCGGACGATGGCGATGCCTTTGGCCACGTCCTCTTCGAGAGTTACGAGCTCTCCCACGGTGCCTCCTCGGTGACCTGGTGCGATGGGACCTCGGTGAGACTATCCCTTCGGCCCGAGGCACCGATCAATTGGCAACCGCCGGGGCGAGCATCAGCTCGCCGGGAACGTTGGTGGTCAGGGAGTCGACCCCCTTTTCGATCAGCTGGTCGACGCGTTTCTGGTCGTCCACCGTGAACGCCCACACCTCGGCCCCAAGGGCGTGCACTGCGTCCACGAGACCCCGGCTGACCCACCGGTGGTTGATGTTGAGGGCGGTGACCCCGGGCCGAGACAGCAACCATCGGTAACGGAGCGGGAGCCAATAGCGACCGGCCTTGGTCGCTGCCAGCGCTCGATCCACTCGGTCGAGGTTGACCAACACCGACACCGAGGGGTCGGCGCGCCTGACTACTCCAACTCCCCAAGCGGTGACGCCCGAAACCACAGCCCGATCGACCAGTCTGTTGGCCACAATGAAATCGACGATGGGGCGCCGGGCTCGCGCCGTCTTCAGATCGAAGTTGAAAGCCGCGTCCGGGGTCGCTTCGACCATCTCGGTCAAAGTGGGAACCTTTACCCCCGGGACCAGCTCACCTCGAAACTTCACGTCGAGAGACGTGATGTAGTCCAGCGTCGACTCGGCGACCGCTCCAGCACCTGAGGTCGATCGCTCGAGGTCGGGACCATGGATGGCGACCATGTGCCCGTCCGATGTCATGCACACGTCCATCTCGACCATGTCGGCACCAGCTTCGACAGCCGCCAACGTCGAACGTACCGTGTTCGCCGGCTCGCGAGCCGAGTACCCCATGTGCGCTACCAGCTGAGGCCGCTGGCTGAGTCGGTACACCATCGGCACACAACATTAGGCCAGTACCCTCCGACGGGTGCTGAGCGCCAACAAGATCTCCAAGAGCTTCGGCGGCCGCACGCTTTTCAGTGATGTGTCGGTCCAACTCAAACAGGGCCGGCGCGTCGCCCTGGTAGGCGGCAACGGCACTGGCAAAACGACCCTTCTGGAGATTCTCGTCGGAATCCTGGAACCCGACGCGGGTGAAGTGATACGACCGGGCGATCTCAGAATCGGATACCTGCCTCAAGACCTGGCAGCCGAACAGAAGGGCACGGTTCTGGAGGAAGCGTTGAGAGGGGCCGAACAGGTCACGGCAATCCAGGCAGAACTCCGTGACCTCGAAACACAGATTGCGGAGACCACCGGAGTCGACTCGGCAAACGCCATCAACCGATATGGGGAGCTGCAGAGTCGGTTCGAACAACTAGGGGGGTACGCCATCGAGGGCGAAGCCCACCGAGTCCTGGCCGGGTTGGGTTTCGCGGCGACCGACGCCGACCGAGCAGTATCGGAGTTGTCCGGAGGCTGGCGCATGAGGCTGGCGTTGGCGCGGCTCTTGTTGTCCGAGCCCGACGTTCTGTTGCTCGATGAACCGACGAACCACCTCGACGTCGACAGCGTCGCCTGGCTGGAAACACACCTGGCCGGCTGGACGCAAGCGCTGCTGATGGTCAGCCACGACCGAGACTTCATCGACGGGGTTGCAACCCACATCATCGAGCTGGCCGACGGCCAGGCGACTGAGTACGTCGGCTCGTTTCTGGACTTCGTGGTCCAGCGCGAGGAACGAATCGAACGTTTGAAGGCCCAGGCACAGAATCAGGAACGCAAGACCGCGAAAACTCAAGCGTTCATAGACCGATTCCGCTACAAGGCAACCAAGGCTCGGCAGGTCCAGAGCAAGATCAAGGCTCTGGAAAAGCTCGAGACCATCAACGTCTCGGACCCCAAGACGATCACAGCTCGATTCTCTTTCCCCGAGCCGCGCCGCGCGAACCGCATCGTGATCGAGGCAGCCGGGGTCGAAGCCGGCTATGGCGCGACGTCGGTCCTGGAACCGTTCGATCTCACGATCGAGCGAGGCCAGAAGATCGCAGTAGTCGGCCCGAACGGTGCGGGCAAGACCACGATGCTCAGAACACTGCTGGGCGAGATACCGCCACTGGCCGGACGTGTTGATCTGGGCTCGAACGTCGACGTCGCTCGGTTCGACCAGCATCAAGCAGAGGTCTTGGACCAACAGAAGCTAGTTCTGGAGGAGTTTCGCAGCGCGCTTCCAAAGGGAGACCCACGCAATCTCCGGACTGTGCTGGGGTCGTTCGGCTTCCCCGGCGACGCCGCTGAACGACTGGTGGGCGAATGTTCAGGCGGCGAACAGACGCGCCTCGCGCTGGCGAAGGTCATGGCCACACCTGTGAACCTCCTAGTGCTCGACGAGCCCACGAATCACCTGGATCTTCCGAGCTGTGACCTGCTCGAAGACGCGCTGTTGGCATATCCCGGAACGGTCTTGTTGGTTACCCACGATCGCCACTTGATCCGGAACGTGGCCGATGCGCTGCTGGAGGTACGCGACCGCAGAGTGCGCCTCCACCCCGACGTCGACGAAGGGACACTACGTGGTGCCCAATCGGTCGAAGCCACCCCGAAGACACGCCAGGCCGGCCGCCAGCGGCGTTCAACTACTCCACCACCGGGGAAACGGGCCAAGGACAGGGTGAAAGAGTCCGAACGGCTCGCACGCAAACTCGGCCGGGTCGAGCAGCGTTGGGAAGCCGCCGAGTCGAAGGTGGCAGCCCTTCAAGCGGAACTCGCGGACCCCCAGGTCTATGCAGATCAGACAAAGGTGACGGCCCTCGTCGCCGACTATGACGCTGCCAAGGACGAGGCAACGGCCTTGATGACCGAGTGGGAGCAGCTCAGCCAACAAGCCGACTGAGTCTCACAAGAGCGTAAATCCGGGCCGGACGGTGACGCGACCCGTACGGTTGTTGGGGCGGACAGACCTACGAGAACCGGATCATGCCGAGCGACAATCCATCACCCGAAGCTGAGAACAGCGCGCTCTTCTGGTCCTCGCGCGTCCTCAGAAAGGCTGTGCTCGACGGCGATGGCAGCACGATCGGGACGGTCTCGGACATTCTGCTCTCACCGGCGATGCCCAACGACGCACCGAGGATCCGGGGCTTCGTCGCCTATGTCGATCGCCGCCAGATCTTCGTCCATCAAGCACGCGTCGACGCCGTTGACCGCGACGGCGTCCACCTACGGGGTGGCACCGTCGACCTGCGTCGGTTCAGGGGCCGTCCCGGCGAGCTGTTGATCGGCAATGACATCGTTGGCACACCAACTCCTGACGGTCCCGTGACAGACGTCGCGTTCACCGAGACTGAGCCGGGCAAGGGTCAATGGGCCATTCATGCCATCGCCACCGGAGCGGGCAGGTTACGGCGCCGCAACGTCGGGACGTTGCCGTGGTCGGCGGTTGCGGCCCAGTTCGATTCGGACCTGGTCTCGAGCGATCTTGCGCGACTGG
>JBPCTU010000239.1:0-5018 GCA_051011515.1 Acidimicrobiales bacterium | reverse complement strand
TCGACGGTCAAGTGGATTTCGTCGTCGGATCTCGGACGATCGCTGAGGTCTACTACAGCGAGGTCAAGAACCTGCCCGAAGCAGACCGGCGACGGCTCCGCCGGAAGCAGCGGCAGTACATCGAGGCCTGGGTAGCGCTTTTGCGAAGGGCGCGCCCAGAGCTCGCTGAGCCATCCGCACGAACTCTGGTGCACGCCTCGATCGGCGTGATTCACTCGGCACTGAACTACGATCTCGAGCTCCCCACCGGTGATCTCCGGTTGCTTCTGGCCGACAGCGCCTGCCAGGTCCTCGGCCTGTCGTCGTCACGCCAGCTGGCCCCGCTGGCTGAGGGGGCCTGAGAATGCAGCCCGAGCCGTCGACACGTCGTATCCGGATCGGCGGAGGTAGCGGCTACTGGGGTGACTCCGATATGGCCGTCCCGCAACTTCTCTCGACGCGCGACCTCGACTACATCGCGTTCGACTACCTGGCCGAGATCACCATGTCCATCCTGGCCCGAGCCCGGGCGAAGTCCCCCGAGTTGGGTTACGCCACCGACTTCGTTCAACAGGTGATGGCTCCGAACTTGGCCGAGCTCTCCTCTCAAGGCGTGAAGATCCTGGCCAATGCCGGCGGCGTAAACCCCACCGCCTGCACCGCAGAGATCGAGGGGCTGATCTCGGACGCGGGCTTGGATCTCACCGTCGCCACCGTCATTGGTGACGACCTCACAGATCGCGGCGGGGCGTTCGTCGCCGCCGAGGAGATGTTCTCCGGCGTCGCGTTCCCGAGTGCCGACGCCGTCGCCAGCATCAACGCCTATCTCGGAGCATTCCCGATAGCAGAAGCGCTCCAGACCGGCGCGGACATCGTCGTCACCGGTCGGTGCGTCGACAGCGCGCTGGCATTGGCCGCGTGCATCCACGAGTTTGGATGGGGGCCCGGTGACTGGGACCTGCTCGCGGCGGGCAGCCTCGCCGGGCACCTGATCGAGTGCGGTCCGCAGGCGACCGGGGGGAATCACACCGACTGGGAGACCGTCGCGTCCGAGCTCGACTCAATCGGCTATCCGATCGCCGAGGTGACCGAGGCCGGCACGATAGAAATCACCAAACCCAACGGGACCGGTGGCTACGTCTCTCGCGGCACCGTGGCGGAACAGCTCCTCTATGAGATCGGCGATCCGCGGCGGTATGTACTCCCCGACGTGGTGTGTGACTTCAGCGAGGTCGTGGTCGAAGAGGTCGAACGCGATCGTGTTCTGGTCACCGGTGCGGTGGGTCGACCGGCCCCGTCCACCTACAAGGTCAGCGCGACCTACACCGACGGGTACCGGATGATCTCCACCTGGTTCTTCGTCGGGAGTGACAGCGAGGCGAGAGCGCGCTGCTTCGCTGATGGAGCCATCGCTCGCACCCGACGCAAGCTCGAGGCACAGGGACTGGGCGACTTCACGGAGATCGAGATCGATCCCTTCGGGGCCGGCTCCCACTTCAGCCATGACGCTCCAGAGCGGGCGACGCGCGAAGTCGCATTGAGAATCGCCGCGAGACACGAAGATCCCCGAGCCCTCACCGCTCTCCTCAAAGAGACGACCGGCATGGCGCTCGCCACTCCCCCCGGCATGGCGCTGTACACAGGCGGGCGACCTTCGGCGTCGCCTGTTGTACGGCTGTTCTCGTTCCTGGTGGAGAAGGAGGACGTCGACGTCCGGATCCGAATCGGCGATCGCGAGAGCGCCCATGTCCCCGACCGCACGGTCGACCGGCCCATCGACAGTGCGGCGCCGACTCCGGAACCACCGCTCGATCTTGGCGAGAGCATGTCGGTTCCCCTGCGTGACTTGGTATGGGGTCGGTCGGGCGACAAGGGCAACAACGCCAACATCGGATTGATCGCAAGGGACCCTCGATACTTGCCACACGTGTGGGACCAAGTCACCGAGGACTTGGTCGCCACCACTTTCGAACACTTCCTCCGGGGCGAAGTCGAGCGATTCCATCTACCGGGAACCAACTCCATGAACGTCGTGCTCCACGACGTGCTGGGTGGCGGGGGTGTCGCCAGCTTGCGGGTCGATCCCCAGGGCAAGAGCTACGCGGAGATCCTGCTCGACGCTCGAATCGACATGCCGCGCGAGCTCGTCGCCGGAGGAGTGTCATGAGCTCGATGTCCCTGTCGCTACGTCGGAAAGGACGGCGGCCATGACGGTGTTCACGTCGAAGATCGGTACGACAGCGCCAACATTCGAGACCAATCGTTCTGAAATGACAGCACTCCTCGATCGGTTGAGGATCATCGAGGCCCGCGCTGTGGCGACTTCGGACAAGCGGCGGCCGGTATTCGACAAGCGAGGCCAGATCCCCCCTCACGAACGACTGTCCCGCCTCATCGATCCCGGCCTCCCCTTCCTGCGACTTCACAGCCTCGCCAACTACCTCGTGGAGGACGACGATCCCGACACCAGCGTCCCTGGCGCGAACGTCATCGCGGGGATCGGCTACATCAGGGGCGTCAGGTGTCTGATCTGGATCGACGACAGTGGGATCCGGGCTGGGTCCTACACCCAAACCACGAGCGCCATGGTGCTGAGCATCCAGGACATCGCCAAACGGCAGAAGCTGCCGCTCGTGCACCTCGTCGAGAGCGCGGGCGCAGATCTCATGACATTCACCGTCGAGAACTGGGTCATCGCCGGGTCGATGTTCCGGAACCTTGCCCAGTTGAGTGCGGCAGGAATCCCGACGATCACCGTCCTTCATGGACCGTCGACTGCCGGTGGCGCCTACATGCCGGGTATGTCGGACTATGTGATCGGCGTCAAGGAGAACGGTCTCGCTGCGCTGGCCGGCGCTGCGCTGGTGCGCGCCGCCACCGGCGAGGTGGTGGACGATCGCGAACTGGGTGGCAGCGAAATGCACGCCAGCGTTTCGGGCCTGGTCGAGTATTTGGCCGACGATGACGCGCAAGCCATCAAGATGGCCCGCGACTTGGTGGGGCGGCTGAACTGGAACCAGTCCGTCGCCTTGCCGGCCCCCAAGCCACACGAGCCACCCCGGTATCCCGCCGACGAACTCGTTGGTGTCGTTCCGTGCGACTACCGCGTGCCGTACGACGTTCGCGAACTGGTAGCGCGAATTGTCGACGAGTCGGACTTCGAGGAATTCAAGGCGCGTTACGGGCCGAACACGGTGTGTATGCAGTCCAACATCATGGGGTACCCCTGCGGGCTGATCGGCAACAACGGGCCGATTGACCCGGAGGGAGCCACAAAGGCGACACACTTCTTCCAGGTCTGTGATCAGGCGAACATCCCCATCATCTTCTTGCACAACACGACCGGCTATATCGTCGGCACCGACTCCGAGCGGGCTGGGATGATCAAACACGGCGCGAAGATGATCCAATCGGTCACCAATGTCCGTGTGCCTCGGATCTCGCTGTACGTCGGTGCGAGCTTTGGCGCGGGCAACTACGGCATGTGCGGGTTCGGGTACGACCCGGACTTCCTGTTTGTTTGGCCCAACGCAGCGAGCAACGTGATGGGTGGCGAGTCGGCGGCTCGAACGATGAGGCAGGTGAACGAAGCGGCGGCGGTTCGCAAGGGTACGCCGCTGGACGAGGCTGCTCTGGACACGATGCAGGCCGAGGTGACGGCCCACTTCGAACGCCAGGAGAGTGCCTTCTACTCCGCGGGCCGGCTTCTGAACCATGGCGTGATCGATCCACGTGACACTCGAAAGGTGCTCGGTTTCTGCCTCGCCACCTGCCTCGAATCGCGCGCTCGGCACCCGCAATCGAACAGCTTCGCCGTCGCTCGACCGTAGGAGGTCTGCCATGCCCAGCCTGCCGACCACCAACACACTCGACACCGAGTTCGATTCGGGGTGGCTCACCATCTGGTTCGACCAGGTGGACAAGCGCAACGCCCTCACCGACGAGTTACGGGCCGATCTCCACGCCGTCCTCGCTGCCGTCGGGCCGGACCAGGACGTGCGGGGCATCACGCTGCGGGGCCGCGGCGGTATCTTCTGCGCCGGAGGCGACCTGAAGCATTTCAAATCCGACTTCCAGGCCACTGCCACTGTCGAAGACATCAAGGCCATGTCGCGCGACGCCGCGGCGATCTTCGACCGAGTCGACAAGGCGCCCCAGGTCGTCGTGGCACTCATCGAGGGCGCTGCGCTGGCCGGTGGATTCGGGCTGGCATGCTGTGCCGATGTCGTGATCTGCGCCGACGACGCCAGGTTCGCCATGACCGAGGCAATGATCGGGCTGTCTCCGGCACAGATCGCTCCTTTCGTGATCCGGAAAGTCGGCCCTGCTACCGGACGACGACTGATGCTCACCGCGGCGCGATTCGACGGTCGCGAGGCCGCGGCGCTCGGTGTAGCGGACTACAGCGGAGCTACCGTCCGGGAACTCGAGAACATCGAGGCCACGATCCGCCGTCAGGTGTTGCGGTGTGCGCCCGGTGCGGTGGCCGAGACGAAGAATTTGCTGCGAGAGATGCAGGGCGCGAGTCGGGACGATGTGATTGAACTCGCCGCCGAGAACTTTGCCGCGCGGATGAAGTCGGACGAGGCCGTTGAAGGCATAGCGGCCTTCTTCGCGAAGGAGACTCCGAGCTGGACGATCGAGCTAGGGGAGACCACATGAGTGCGATCGAACGTTTGCTGATCGCCAACCGGGGCGAAATCGCCTGCCGGGTCATGCGGACAGCCCATTCAATGGGCATCGAGACTGTCGCCGTTCATTCCGAAGCCGACAGCGATGCGTTGCATGTCAGGCTTGCCAACCACGCGGTCAACATCGGACCGGCGCCGGTGGCGGAGTCGTATCTGGCGATCGACCGTGTCATTGACGCAGCGGAACAGACACGGAGTGACGCGATCCACCCCGGATATGGGTTTCTCTCCGAGAACGCGGCGTTCGCGAACGCCTGCAGTGAGGCCGGTCTGGTATTTGTGGGGCCGTCCGAACGCGCCATCTCCCTTATGGGGGACAAGGCCAGGGCGAAACGCGCGATGCTCGAG
>JBPCTU010000238.1:0-3060 GCA_051011515.1 Acidimicrobiales bacterium | reverse complement strand
CATGTGCAGAACGACAGCGATTCATTTTGAGCACAGCGCTCCGACAGCGAAATCACCGCCAGCCGACAGGTTCCATGGGTGGCCCCGACCGGCACACATGGGATAGTCAGGCTCGGGTCGCTATGGCCTACCGGCACCTCGGCGACCGCTCGACTGGAATCGAACCGCTGGTCCGGGCGTGTCAGAATCGGTCGGTGTTCCAGAGACCGGACGACAACCGGGCGACCAGCGCAGCTGTCCTTGTCACCGAATGCATTTCCGCCGACGATTGGGGGGCGGCGTCAGCGTTGTTCACTGAGGCTGTGAACCGAATCGATCGCCGACCGATGGGTGCCCCGCCACTTAGTGGACGCTCCGAGTTTCTGCGGTCCGCAAGGGCCTTTCTCGATGTCGGCTTTGACCGGAGCACCAACGCCGTGGTCGCCGAGCGCGGGGACACCGTCTCGCTCAGCGAGGTGCGCTTGTTCCTTGAGAACGACTTCGTTGTCGAGTGGTTGCAGATCACTCAGGTAGACGCAGCGGGCCTGATCAGTCAACTTGTCTATTTCGACATCGACGACCGTGTCCGTGCCATGGAGGAACTAGACGCGCTCGTACGCTGACCGTCCCCGATCGCCGGGACTGGGATACCCGAAAGGCGTCCGGTCGGGCACTTGTGGGACAACCGGAGGACAACTCGAGGACCTGTCTCGCGTCAGTCGCTCAGCTCCACCCCGGCAACTCTTGCAGAGTCACGAGCGGCCGATTCGAAGATCGCCGCGGCCATCAAAGACTGTTCCCACTCGCGTCGGTGCCAGTAGATTTCGGCCCTCACCGCGTGCACATGACGGTCCTCAGGAGCGGCATCGGCCGCCGCGTCGATGAGGTGGCAGGCTGAGCGCAGCCGTCCCTCACTCGCCAGCACCTCGGCCCGGTCAGCGAGCACTTTCGCGCCGCCGGCTAGTTCGGCGAACTCCGTGGATACCTCTGTTGTTGGAGCCGGTTTCAGCTCACTCGGGCGACCTCCGTACCAGCCACCATAGAGGCGCCAAACGTTGCGAACGACGAACTCTGGTTCGTCATATGTCGGCGCTGCCCAAGGGGTATTGAGACGCTCGGTGTCGAGACGTACAGACGCTAAGACCGTGTCAAGATCTGCCCCAGCGTTCATCAGCTCCAACGTCGCGTAGGTCAGATCCTCGAGCATCTCAGCGGTGTCGGTCAGGACGTGTGCGATCCGTTCTTCACCACCAATCGGGTACCCGTGGCCTGGCAAAAGAAGGGTCGGGCGTACTGCCGCGACAGCTCGTAGCGCTCGGGCCCACTCCAACGGGTAGCGCTGGACTTTGGATGGATTTCCTGCGTTCGGGAAATGCCAGAGCATCAAATCTCCGGTCACTGCGACGCGCCGCTCAGGAATCCACGCCCACAGGTGGTCGTCAGTCTCGGCCCGAACGTGATGTAGCTCCACCGCTAGGCCGTCTACCTCGAGTTCGAAGTGATCGGTAAACGCGATATCGATGTCGGGAAAGTCCCAGGCCCAGCCCTTGGACATGTCCCAGTTCGGGCGTTTCCCGAACTGACGGTGGTTGACATGACGGCTGTAACCATCGCTGAGGTTGTAGCGGTCGAATCGTGCCTGCACAGCTTCGTGCGACACCACCGAAGCGGCTGTGCTGCCGAACTCGACCAATCGATCGCGTAGCTGAACAGCTCCACCGGCGTGATCGCGGTGGCCGTGGGTCAACACCAGATGCGACACACGGTTTTGGACCGTCTGGTTGATTCGGTCGGCTACCGACCTGCCAAGGTCAGGCACACTCGTGTCAAATACGATGGCCGACTCACCTGCCTCGACCACATGCACGTGGGCGAACGACTCGATCATTTGCACGCCGCTCGCGAGACTAAGACTTCGTCCGAGCCCGTCACCTGGCAAGGCGAGGCCCATGGGCCGGCCGTCGGGCTCGTTCATCAGACCCCGATCGATCGCGTCGGCCGCCATAGCTAGAACCTCGGCGCCGATTGCTTCTGAATGTGCGCTCATTGTTGCCTCATCACGCCATCATCGCAGCCTCAAGCACCCGTAGACGGCCACACCCCCTTTGGTGACCGAGCCCTCCTATGGACAGCTACTTGATGCCCAAGACGGCGAACAAAGACACCTGACGTGGCCGCGATCACGACTCCAATAGCGCCATCTAGTCCTTGAGCAAAAAAGCCGGGAATGGGATAGCTGAAAAGCCGTCCCATACCGCCGGGTATGTGGCACACATTCGTGACCCGATGGCCACTTCGGGGACGCCCTGCGGCTGCGCTGTGTGGCCTGGCTACGCCCTCTGGGGGCTGGCGATCCACCACCTGTTTCCGCATGGGTCCACCACTCCGGCCATGCGATCGCCGTGTCGCCGCAGGTTCGGCTCCATGATCACCGACGCGCCTTGGTTGACCGCTCTGTCGAATGCAGCGTCGACGTCGGCGACAAGGATGTGGATCTGCGAGTCGTTGGCCGGGTACTCGGCACTTGCCTCGTTGAGCATGATGATGGAGTCGCCGATGCGAACTCGTGCGTGGCGTATCCGCCCATGGCGGTCGCGGTCCTCCTTAACCACCTGGCCACCAAACGCTGATCCCAGAAACGCAACGAGCAGATCGGCGTCGAGCACGGTGAAGTACGGCGTGACTGTGTGCAACCCGTCCGGAATGTTGTCTCCCATCGCCGATGAGCCTAGGTCCGAATCACTGGCAAGCCCGACAGCGCGACCATCCCCTACCACCGGGACTGGGGGACGTTATTGGGTTCCCTATCGTCACTTCGGGGATGGTGACAGTTGGCTGCGGGGACCGACGAGCGGGCTCGATGTGTTAGCCGCCGCTGCCGTAGGGCCGGGTTATGATCTCGAGCAAATGGCCATCGGGGTCCGGGAAGTAGACGCCGCGTCCACCGTCGTTCATGTTGATCTCCCCTTCGTGCTGGGAAAACGGATCGGCCCAGTATTTGCCGCCGCCGTCAACGACGCGTGCGAAGATCTCGTCGAACTCTGACTCCGACACTAGGAAGGCGTAGTGCTGCCCGGCGAT
>JBPCTU010000237.1:0-4580 GCA_051011515.1 Acidimicrobiales bacterium | reverse complement strand
CACTCGTGTTCGGGTTCGAAGACAGCGGGATCGCGCTCGTCGGCGACGTGCCCCGCGGCCTCGTTGCCCCCGTCATACCGGACCTGGGTTTTGTGATCGACAACATGGCAACGATCGGTGCGGCATCCGTTGGCCTGTTGCTCATCGGGTTCTCGCAGACGGCGGGCGACGCGCGGGCGTTCGCCTCCAAACATCGCTACCGCATCGATATCGATCAAGAGTCGGTTGCGCAGGGCATGTCGAACCTCGGCTCGGGCCTGTTCCAGGGCATACCGGTCTCGACCAGCCTGTCGGCTAGCTCGCTCAACGACGAGTCGGGGGCCAAGACGCCGGTTGCGTCGCTGTTCACCGGCGTCCTGATCGTGGCCACCCTGCTCATCCTGGCCCCGTTGTTTTCGGAACTACCGAAGGCGGTGCTGGCAGCCTTGATCATCGATGCCGTCGTGTTTGGCATGATGGACGTGGCGGAGATGAAACGGCTGCGACGGGTGGCAAGGGCCGACTTCTGGATCGCCATGGCTGCGATCCTCGGCGTGCTCACGTCCGGGGTGCTGGCCGGTGTCATCATCGGCGTCGCACTGTCGCTTGGCTGGCTGGTCTACATCGTTGTCACTCCCCGGATGCCGGTACTCGGGCGCAGACCAGGAACCCAGGTGTTCCGGAGCGTCTCCGACTACCCGGACGGAGAGAGCTACCCGGGGCTTCTCGTGCTGCGCTTCGATGCCGGCCTCTTCTTTGCCACCTCCGATGCGCTCGAGGATCGCCTGCGGGAGTTGGCCCAAGGCGCCGATCCTCGCCTCCACACGGTCGTCATCAGCTTCGAGGGGGTCGACTTCATCGACTCCCAAGGCGCTGACAAGCTGGTCGAGTTGCTCGAGCTCGCCGATGCCTATGGTGCGGAGCTGCGATTGGCCAGGGTCAAGCCGGCGGTCCTGGAGTTGCTCGACCGGGCTGGCGCCATCGACAAGTTGGGCGAGGACAAGATCTTCGGAAACGTGTATAACGCGGTCGACGACGTGCTCCCCGCGGAGGCCCGTCTCGACAGCAACCCCACAACGGATTGACGTCGGCGGGTGCTCCGACGCCCTTGAGTCCGTGCGTTCCCATCGACTCGACCTCGACGGTGGAGCCGAGAAGTAGGTCCCTCATCGTCTGGGAGAGGTAGATGGCCGTCTTCAGGCCAGTAACGCAGTCGTGGGATACGAAGGCCCGTATGACTGGGCGACCACGGACTATGGCTCGATAGATCTGCCCGCCCTCGAATCAAGCAACCCCGACGTCTGGGCGGCAGTCAGCCCATACTCGCATCTCGGAGGGAACGCCGATCTTGTCGTCCGACTGATCCACGGCGACGACACAATAGATCTACGATCCTCGTCGAAGTGGCTTCCCACACCGCCATCACCGAGCCCGGGTCACCAGCGTTCGAAATCGTCGTCACGCAAGCGCTCGAGATGGCACAAGGCTGATCGCGCCGGCCATTTCGGAGATCTCAGGTCTGGCCACGGGTCGTGGTTTTGGCCACGGACAAATGTTGTGCCAACCGCTGATCGGTGAAGCTAGCGCACGGCACAAAGCCAAGCGCTTGGAGCCATCCCTAGCTGAAGCACGTTCAGTCTCGGGCGGCGCGGATAGCGGCGGCGGGAACGACGTTTGCCCTAGTCAGCGAGTAGAGCGGGTGACGAGAATCGAACTCGCGTATTCAGCTTGGGAAGCTGATGTTCTACCATTGAACTACACCCGCAGGTTGCGTTTGCCCTGGTCAGGGAGCCGCAAGACGTTATTCTAGCTGATCCTGACAAGCGGTGTGGGTCGTTCATTCGTGTAGCAGACAACCACGTCGACTGTGCCAGACGAGTGCGCCCGCAAGAGCGTCGATACTGCCTGGGACAAACTCGCCGAGCATGCAATCGGTGAAGCCTTTCTGTTCCCAGCTGGAGAGCGTCTCGGCGACTTCGCCTGCGACTCCTGCGAACCCTGCGAGAGGGCCGTCGTCAAAGAACCGCTTGACCGACTCGACGGCGCTCCCGCGCCCCACTCGTGGAAACTCATACACCCCGACCGGAGAGCTCGGGCGAACGGCGAAACTTCCACCCGGTCAGCCAGCGGCGCCAGGTTGTGGGCCGTGCAGGGCCCACCGACGGAGACGCTCAATGGAGGTCGGGCTTCGACCGCCACGCCGATGTCGTCGACCGCGGCGCGGTAGAACTTGCCTTGGTAGTGACTCGAGCCCGTGTGGAGCAGGTCCTTCACGATGCTGACTGCTTCCCGGTACCGCCTGCCATCTCGCGGGGCGCGGGTAGTCGATGCCATGGGCGGTGATTTCGTCATCAGCTCACCCAGCGCCCATCCCCGGCGGGTAGGTTGCGTGAGTCCAAACTGGAGAGCTGCCCGGAGGAAGCAGTGAGCGATTGGGAATCATGGGACGGCCAGCGCAGCTCAGCGATCTACGCCGAGACCTCGAGGCCACCCTTGTCCAGGTCGAGTCGTTGACTCGCCGGATCTGACCGCGAGGGCTCAGGAAACGTCATGAGCTTCATGTTGGCCGTCGGGGCTCCTCCGCTCGTCGAGGAGTTCGCTATCACCGTCGCTGCGGCGGCGGTTTTCGGATACCTGGCTCAACGGTTTGGACTGGTATCGATCGTCGGATACCTCATAGCCGGGGTCGCGGTTGGACCCAATGCGCTTGGGTTGATCGACGACCTCGAGCTGGTCGAGCAGATGGCCGAGATCGGGGTCATCTTCTTGATGTTCTTCATCGGCCTCGAGCTGAGCGGGGAGATGCTCCGCAAGATGGGCTCCCTGTTGTTCGGCGGCGGTGCACTCCAGGTGGGTCTGACGGTTGCGCTCGTCACCAGCGTTGCGGTCGCGCTCGGGGTCGACCTCAAACCGGCGATCTACACCGGTTGTCTGGTCGCGTTGAGCTCGACCGCCGTGGTGCTGAAGCTGTTGTCGACCAAGGGCGAGACGAACACCCCGACCGGATCGGTGGCGGTCGCGTTCCTGATCTTCCAAGACATCGCAGTCGTCCTCCTCGTGCTGATCGTGCCGATGCTCGGCGACGACGGGGGCAACATCGGCGAGATCGTCTGGGCCACGACCCGGGCGTTGATCGTGATCCTCCTGCTGATCATCGTCGCCAAGTGGGTGATCCCACCGATCCTCGACCGGGTCGCGCAGTACAGCGATGGCGAGGGATTCCTGCTCGCGGTGATCGCGCTCGCCGGCGGTGTCGCCTACGCCGTCACGCTGTTCGGGTTGACGGCCTCGCTGGGCGCGTTCGTCGCCGGCCTCGTCGTCGCGGCCGGTCCGCATCGCCACCGGGCGACGGAGAACATCTTGCCGTTCCAGGCCTTGTTCGCAGCCGTGTTCTTCGCATCGATCGGAATGCTTCTCGACCCCGCCACCGTCATCGATGTGTGGCCGGTGATCCTGTTCTTCTGTGTCGTGGTAGTGGCGATCAAGCTGATCGCAACCGGTGTTGCGGCGAGAGTGTTCGGCCAGCCGTGGCCGGTGGTAGCCGCGTCGTCGTTCGTGCTCGCCCAGGTCGGTGAGTTCGCCTTCATCTTGGAAAAGATCGGCCGCGACGCCGGCCTCACACCTGCGGACCGGGGCGAAGACGGCTCTCAGGTGTTCATCGCCGTGACCGTGGTACTCATCGCAGTCACCCCGCTGCTCTACGACACCGGGCGACGCGTTCAGGCCGCGATGGTTGGCACCGGCGCAGCCGCCGAGCCGGACAGCTCGAAGGAGACCGCTGAGGAGAGCGCCTGATGACGACCGAGCACGGCAAACATCCGCTCGATGCGCTGCGCCGCGCTGCGCAACCGGTGCGTTGCGAGTCAGCCGCCAGTCGAGGCTGCTCAGCGTTTCCCGGCTTCCCCGTATGTGTAATCTCGCTGACGCTGAGCTCCCCTCAACCCGTGCTGAGTGCCAAGCTAGGTGACCGCATTCAGTTCACTCACTTCGCCGCCGACATCGGTGGACGGGTTCAACCGCCGCTACAGCCATACCGACATTGAGAGTGGCGGCGTGGCGTGAGCGATTTGAGCGCGGGCGACGCAAGGGGACCCTCCAGTGAGTGACGGTCAGAGCCGCTATCACCGTGCTCTCGAGATCTATCTGAAGCACGAGTCTGGTGAGTCTTTGGTCGCCAGTGATCTGCTCGCCGAGATCAGTGCCGCCATCATGCCTGCAACCCTGCAGCTGCACATCAGCCAAGACCGCCTCGACCGGCTGCAGTTCTTGCTCGACTCGAATCCACCGGTCGCCTCCATGGTGGTTGCCCTCGTGGACGAGCTGGATCGAGAGGAAGAGCTTGCCGAACTCGACCTGACAGTCGAGTTCACCCAACCCGAGTCTGCACAACGGCCCACCCCATAAGCCGGACGTTTCGGGCGGGGCCTAGGCGTCGTTTCCGAAGGGTACAAAGTCGTCGAATCGCGCTTCGATGGGCGGGTCTGGGAGCCGATATGCCCGGAGGCGGGTCTTGGCTGGGATGTGCAGTGGGTGCCAGCCGGTGTTGAGTTCGAAGTAGCGGGCGGCGGTTCGTACGGACGGCCATGCCCAGTCGTCGAGCG
>JBPCTU010000236.1:0-3207 GCA_051011515.1 Acidimicrobiales bacterium | reverse complement strand
GCTCTAGGGCGCGGAGCATTGTGGCCATGCCCTCGACGGCATCACCAGGTCCATACGACGGGCTCATCGTCATGCATCCAAGGCCGATCGCGCCAACTGTCGGGCCACGACGACCCAGCTGTTTACGCTGGAGTTCCATGTGGTGGTGAATCTAGCGCCGCCTCCCATCCTCGAGTTCGGGCGGCTCAGGGAGCGGTGCGCCGCATCGAGCGGCAACTGGTCAGCTCTGTTGTCAGGAGATGTCGCTCGGGGTCAGGCTGGCGCCCGTGACGAAGTTGTATGCGTCGACTACGAGAACGAGCGCGACCTCGAGCTCATCCAGAGTCTCGGGTGTGTAGATCATGACGACCCCGTCCCAGAACCCATTGCGATCAACCCACGGGTGCAGTTCGCCCCACTTTGCTTCATCGACCGCAACGGCTCGATCTACGGGTAACCAAACGTGCATGCTTCCGTCTGGGTGAATATGGGCGAACTCGCTACTTCCGCTGATGACGTCGGGCCGCTCGAGGACCAGGTCGTCGGCGAGAGCGAGACCGCGGGCGCCTGGGAGAGATCGGTCGGACTCTCTGTTCTCAACTCCCGGTAGCTGGAATACACGCCGCCGAAGCTCAGCATCGACAGTGGGTACCGGTTCGGCATCGAGCTGGACGTGGGGAACGGCCCCGGTTGTTGCGCGACGGGCTCCCTCGCGCTCCGGCAACGTGAAGACGGCCTCGCGTGTAGCGATGATTGCGGGGTTCGCTGTTGGTGAGTCGCTTGCGGAGGACACACTGCTCTCGCTGCTGCATGCCCCGACCACCAACAACGCCAACGTCGCGAGTGCTCGCCACACTACGGTCGAACCGGCCAAACCGGGCCTGCGCGGGGCGAGGCCACCGCGACAGCGCCGGTACGGCAGGCGCCTCTGAAGGCAGCCTTCTGTGTCATGGCAACACTGTCGCGCAGTTGGAGAGTTTCTGTGCCGCGTCAGGCGCGGTGAAGTGCATGCTCCGTCATTGGCGTCCGGGCCGGCTACGACGCTGGTCCCGTAGCGGACAGACGGGGGTGGTTATTGCCGGGCGAAGGCCTTGTGTATCTCGGCTTCGTGGTCCTGGATCTTGTCGCCCGTCACATCGACGGTGACCTGCTCGAGCGTGCCGGTGAAGTCGAACGGAGCCGTGTAGAGCTCCGACACCGGGCTGGCGGCATCGCGTCCACAAGTGAGGCTTTCGTCAACACTGATCGAGGTAGGGATCGTATGGGGCATGTCCACTGACCCGACCGCCTCGTCGTTGATGAAGAGAGTCGCTGTGGCAGGTGCCCCTTTGCCGTTCGGCACATCGGGGTCGCCGGTGGTCTCGACCTGAACGCTCAGCAATGATCGTCCTGTCGGGACTGGCTTGGTGCTCTCGACGTGAAATTGTTCAGCTGCCACGTAGTTGTGGGTGTAGTGCAGGTTTCCGTCCTTCACAAAAAGGCTGTATCCACCGCTGTCGCCACCGTGGGCAAGCAGAACACCTTCGACGCCATCGTCGGAGATGTCAACGGTCGCTGCGACAACGTGTGATCGGTTCAATACATGAACCGCAGCGTGCTCGGGCACACCCTGGGTGCCAGGCCAATAGACGTAACGTTGGCGGTCGGCATCAATCTCGGGATGTTCTGTGCCGAAGCGGGCCAGGTTGGGCCCATCAATCGGGAACACGTTGTACTTGCCGGCCTCGGTGTACCAGAGCGTGATCATGTCTCGCAGCCGGTCGGGGTGTTCATCGGCAACATTGTGGTTCTCGGCCACGTCGGCATCGGTGTGGTACAGCTCCCAACCGTCTCGGTCGAGGGCCGCGAGTTTGTCCGCATCGATGTCGCTCGGGAAGAGGTAGCCCTTTTCGGCCCCTTCCTTGAAGCTCGGTCCGGGGTATGGGCAGACTGCGCGCCAGCCGTCGTGGTAGATGGACCGGTGACCGATCATCTCGAAGTACTGCGTCTTGTGTTTGGTGTCGGCGTCGGCATCGTCGAAGGTGTGAGCGAAGCTGAAGCCCTCGACCGGTGATTGCGTCACACCGCGCAGCTCGGACGGTTGTTCGAGGCCGAGCGCATCGAGCACCGTGGGTACGAGGTCGATCGCATGGGCCCATTGGTGACGGACCTCGCCCCGTGCTTTGATGCCGGCCGGCCAGTGAACGAGACACGGGTCCGTGACACCGCCCCTGTATGTTTCCCGCTTCCAGCGACGGAACGGGGTATCGCCCGCCCATGCCCAACCCCAGGCGTAGTGGTTGTAATACTTGGGCCCGCCCAGATCGTCGAGCGCTTCGAGGTTGTCGGAGAGCTTCTCGCCCACATTGTTGAAGATCCGGTTCTCGTTCAGAGAACCGATTGGGGTGCCTTCAGGGCTGGCTCCGTTGTCGGAGATGGCGATCAGCAGAGTGTTGTCGAGTTGGTCGATCGACTCGAGGAAATCGATCAGGCGCCCTACGTGGTGGTCGGCGTGAGACACAAACCCCGCGAACACCTCCATCATCCGCGCGTACAGACGACGTTCGTCGTCTGAGAGAGAATCCCAATCCTGGACGTCGGGGTCGTGGCGCGAGAGCTCTGCATCGTCAGGGATGATCCCGAGCTTCTTCTGATTGGCAAGCACCTTCTCTCGGTACTTCGACCAACCGTCATCGAACTTGCCCCTGTACTTGTCGGCCCATTCCTTGGGGACGTGGTGAGGGGCGTGTCCTGCACCTACCGCCAGATACATGAAGAACGGCTTAGCGGTCGCGACCTGTTTGCCGTCGGCGATCATCCCGATTGCCCGATCGATGAGGTCTGGGGTGAGGTGGTAGCCCTCCTCGGGTGTCTTTGGTGGATCCACCTGGTGCTGGTCGTGTACCAGGGCCGGGTACCACTGGTTCGTGTCGCCGCCGAGGAAGCCGTAGTAGCGCTCGAAGCCGCGGCCCGTCGGCCAACGGTCGTAGGGGCAGGCGGCGCCCACCTGCTCGGCCGGGGTCAAGTGCCACTTGCCGATGGCGTAGCTGTTGTAGCCCTCGGGGATCAGCATCTCACCCATGAAGCCGTTCTCGAACGGGATGTTCGAGTCGTAGCCGGGGTAGCCGGTCGCCATCTCCATGATGCACGCCACGTGGTTGCTGTGGTGGTTGCGGCCCGTCAGGATGCACGAACGCGTCGGCGAGCACAGCGCCGTCGTGTGCATGTTGGAGTACTTGAGCCCGTTCG
>JBPCTU010000235.1:0-5470 GCA_051011515.1 Acidimicrobiales bacterium | reverse complement strand
GTGCCAAGCAGAACGAGGATCTGAAGTGTGTCTGGATCTTGATGGTCCTTGTACCAGTTGGGTCAAACATCGCAGTGAGCCGCCAAAGCCGCTGAATAGTGGTTGGGGATAGATCCCCGTAGTCCTGGTGGGCGTGGTTGGTGATGATGCTTGAGTCGGCCCGTTGCCGGGTCTGGGTGTTTGTGCAATAGGAAAGTTGGGGTTGGTGTCGATGAGGCATCTCCGGGTTGTTGTGGTTCTGGCCACGCTTGGGGCCGTGTTCGTGGTGGCTGCGTCTTCTGGTGGCGCCCAGGACGTGAAGTGTTTCGGCCGGTCGGTGACGATCTTCGCGACACCGGGTGTCGTGACGGTCGGTACGGCTGGGCCTGATGTGATTCATGGCACTGGTGGTGATGACGTGATTCGTAGTCGCGGTGGAAACGACCGGGTGTGTGCGAAGGGCGGCGATGACCGGGTGTTCTCGGGCGGCGGAGCAGACAAGGTCAATCTCGGACCTGGTGACGATGTCGCCAAAGACAGCGGAGGCAACGACCTCATCTTGGGCAAGGCCGGCCGCGACATCATCTCGGGCAACGCCGGCAACGACATCCTCAAGGGCGGTGGAGCGTTTGACACACTGGTCGGTGGTAAACACGACGATGATCTCTTTGGCCAAGGCGGTGCCGACGACCTCGAAGGCAACGGCGGTAACGACAACCTCAACGGCGGCAAGAGCATCGACGCCTGCAACGGCGGCCCCGGAGGCGATACCGTCACCTCATGCAACGAACGAGTCCCGTTCGGTGCCAACCCCTTCGTCGGCTGGTGGGTGTCGATCGTGGAACCCCCGCGCAGTCCTCCCCCGGGTGCCCAGATCACAGTCAGCATCGATCCAGCCGGTAACTACATGCTGTTTCAGGAGCGTCGCGACCCTACGGGTTTCTGCTTCGACAATGGCGTCCTCAACGCGACGCTGACACTAGAACACCATGGCGCACAAACAGGGCCGACAACCTGGACGGGAAGCGGCGGGGCTGCAGTCACATGCTTCCCCGACGTAGGTTCACCCGTAGACTTTTCCCTTCCAGGCTTCAACCCCGTCTTGGAGTTCGATCCAGTCTCCGACACAACCAGCTCTCCCGACGGCACAAACTGCAGTTGGCGGCGCGGATCAACAGCAGCCGACTGCAACTGACATACCCGCCTGCGGATCGCTGGGCCGGTGCTTCTGGCGCTCGCGGCTTCGGCCGTGCGAAACCGGGTCAGGCGCTAACGGGCATCTTCGTGTTGGCTGTCATAGACAGCCCGAAGGGCAGCCACGGCGTGGGCTCCGGCCGAGCCGTTCACCTGTCTGGGGTGCGTAACCTGCGGTCATGTTGTGGAGCTAAGGAGAATTGAACTCCTGACCTCTTCCATGCCATGGAAGCGCTCTACCAACTGAGCTATAGCCCCATGAGGCGAAGCCTCTGGAGAGAAAACTCTATCAGCGAGCACCGTCGGCGCAGACCCCATCGCACAGAGTCTCGGTCGCCGTCCAGCGGTCGATCGAGGAGTGGTGCTCAGTCGTTGCAGAGAGTTCAGTCGCCGTTGTCCTCGAGGAACTGGCTGAATTCAGCTGCCAACTGATCGCCGGTTGGTATGTCCGACGGATGGGTCCGGGCCACCTTGTCAGCATGGGATTCGAGGTTCCCTACCATCCTGGCCTGTTCGTCATCGTTGGTGGTCTGAGTGTCGAGGCGGTCGTTGACCGCAGCCGCTTCGGCCTTGATCTCGTCGGTCAGGAAGCGGCGATCGGCGACCAACTCCAATCCCTTGAGCAGCGCAACCGCGGCGGCGGGGAACGGCTCGGCTGCCGCGTAGTGCGGCACCGGGGCCCAGAGTCCAACCGAGGGAATGCCGGCACCCGCACAGGCGCGCTCGAGCGCCGCGTGGACTCCGGCCGGCACGTCCAACTTCCCCTCGAGAAACCCGACGCGCTCCACGAGTTTCGGAGTGGTGCCCACTGCAGAAAGCGTCACGTCTCTCGTGTGCGGAGTAGCGGCTGGATATCCGCCCAGCGTCAACGTCAGACGCACGCCGATTTCCTGAGCGATGGCAACGACCTCGTCGGAGAACCCTCGCCATGCCCGGTCAGGCTCCCGGCCTGCGAGAACGACGACGTCTCGCCCGTCCAGATCCCGACACATCAACAAATCAACGCGGGGCCAATCCAAACCGGTGTTGATCCCACTCTCGACTCGCATGATTGGTCGACGGGCGCGGTAGTTGATCAGGTCGTCGGGGTCGAACGACGCGAGAACGACCGAGGGGCCGCTGAGGATCGCCCGCAACGTACGGTCGAGCACCTGCCCTGCATCTACCCATCCGTCCAAACAAACGATGAGCACCGGAGCTTCGAGCTTGGGCATCGTGTGCCGGAGTGCGGCGATCTTCACGCTGGCGTCAACCTCGTGCACACCAGTCAGCCCGGCACCACAACGTGGTCGGGGTGGCCTGATCGGGTTGAGTTGTCTCGGAGACCTCGGGCGCGGGCATCAGTTTCTGGTTCCTCGGGCTTCGCCGGACGTCTTGTCTCGACGATCATCGGAACCTAGTGCACAACGTCGGTACGTGCGGTCGAATCCATTGCACGACCTGCCGGTTATCCTGAGCGGGCCGAACACTGCTCATCCGCCAACCCAGTCGGGGACAGGACAAATGACCGATGTAACCGATGCCACATTCAACACAGCTGTCATCGAGCGTTCTGCCACCCTGCCCGTTGTGGTAGATCTCTGGGCGCCGTGGTGTGGGCCCTGCAAGACGTTGGGTCCGATCATCGAACGGGTCGTTGCTGCCACCGGCGGCAAGGTCGAGCTCGTGAAGGTGAACGTCGACGAGAACCCGCAAGTGTCCCAGGCCTTCCAGGTCCAGGGCATCCCAGCGGTGTTTGCAATCAAAGACGGCCAGGTTGTCGACAGCTTCGTAGGAGCCCAGGGCGAACAAGAGGTCCAGGCATTCGTCGACCGGTTGCTCCCGACCGAAGAAGAGGACACAATCGAGGCCTTGCTCGAGAAGGGCGACGAGGCCTCCTTCATCGAGGTCTTGAGCGTGGAGCCCGACAACCCTCGCGCGGTCACAGGCCTGGCCGGGTTACTGATTGAGCAGGGTGAAACCGACACCGCACTCGAACTGTTGCAGCGGATCCCCGAGTCCCCCGAAACCCGTCACTTGAGCGCCCTCGCGCGCAGCGGCGACACGTCCGAGGACGAGATCGTCATCAAGCTCGATGGTCTCCTGACCCAGGTCAAGGCCGACGAAGACGCTCGTCAGGAGTTCCTGGACCTGTTGGAGCTGCTGGGCCCTTCTCATGAATTGACGGGTGAATACCGCAGGCGACTTTCCTCCGCGCTCTTCTAGGGGGTTCGTTGATCCTCGAGCACCGCGAAGGTTATTGGTTGCTCGAAGGAGGCCCCGTACCGCGCGGATCCGCAGGCATCACCCTCGGCAATCTCGTGATAGTGCGCCGAGGCGCAGTGTCGGAAAGACTGTTGCGCCACGAGCTGGTTCACGTCAGTCAGTTCAGACGTTTGGGATGGCCGAGGTTCGTCGCTAGGTACCTGACGCAGTACGTGCGCTGGCGGCTGCGCGGGTACCCCCACAAGGGCGCCTATCGACGGATCCCCCAAGAGATCGAGGCCTACTGGTTGGAGCGATTCTGACTACAGGCGGACTGGTCTCGCGTTCTCGCTAGATTGAGAACACTTCCCCCTCCCACTGGATTCTTCGGGAGGGAAGATGGCACCCGAGTCATACGAACGCGGAGCGCCGCCGCCACTACCGCGTCCATCGCACGACCCATCGTGGCGCGACCATATCGATCGGGTCGCCGAGGGGATGCGCGAGCATCTAGCTAGAGCAGACCTTGTCCGCTCCGGCCTGTCCATCGGGATATTGGTGGCCGTCGGTGCCCTGGTGTGGTGGATCGTCTCACCGGGCGATCCGCAACCGCCCCTGGAAGAGTCGTTGCCGACAGTCGCGTCGACAGGGGCTTCCGAACCCCCGGAGCCCGCCTCGAGTGGCGTCATCGTCGTCCACGTTGCGGGAGCTGTGGAGCGACCCGGCCTGGTCGAAGTGCCGACCGGATCGCGAATTGCCGACGCTTTGGTTGCCGCCGGCGGGGCTACCGAGGCTGCGGACGTCGACCGATTGAACCTCGCGCTGGAGATGGCCGACGCCGACCGGGTCTACGTTCCCGAAGAAGGCGAGCGCGTTACCCCGGACGTCTCGGATCCAGGTGGTCTGGCGGCTGCGCCGGAGCCGCTAGACCTGAATCAGGCCAGCGCGGCTGAACTTCAGACGCTTCCCGGCGTCGGACCTGCCATTGCCGCGGCGATTGTCGAGCGCCGCGAAGGCCATGGCCCCTTCTTGTCCGTGGCTGCTCTGGAGAACGTGGCGGGCATCGGTCCGGCAAAGCTGGCCCGGCTTCGCGATCTCGTGACCGTGTCGTGACTGAAAGAGCGGCGACGGTCATGGCAGTTGTCGCGTTCGTGGCAGCGCTAAACCCACAGCCCATTCCCCTGATATTGAGTCTCGCAGTAGGGGTGCTCGCACTTGCCTCGCGCCGTTCGACGCTGGTTATTCTGGCTGTTGCCGTCCTTTGTTCGTCATTGGCCTGGCGTTCGTGGGGGGGTCTGGCATCTGAACCCCCAACCACGGTCGACGCAATCGCGACTCTGGTGACCGACCCGGTCCGCGCTGGTGGTCAGACGACAGTGGTCGTTCGGGTGGATGACACGCGTTACCTGGCTAGTGCGTTCGGTGGGCCCGCGGCCAGGCTCCAGAATGCCACGGCGGGGGAGCGCCTCGCGGTGGTCGGTTCCTCCAAACCCTACAACGGGTCCCGGGAACGAAAGGCTGCTCTACACGTCGCCGACCGGCTGACGATCCAGTCGTTCGAGCATCTGGGAGGTACGAGCCCGCCTTGGGTGATGGCCAATGCCATTCGATCCACCATCGATGCGGGAGCCAATTCGTTGGGAGAGGACCAGAAAGCGCTCTTTACCGGACTCGTGTACGGCGACGATAGAAACCAGGCACCCCGAACCGAAGTCGACTTCCGTTTGGTTGGGCTCACTCATCTGCTCGCGGTGTCCGGCCAGAATGTCGCATACGTCCTGACCGTCCTTGGCCCCGCCATCAGGCGGTACTCCGTCGCTGGGCGCTGGCTGACCACGCTCGCCGTGCTGGGTGTCTTCGCAACTGCGACACGATTCGAGCCTTCGGTTCTGAGGGCGACCGTGATGGCCTCTCTGGCGGTGACCGCTCGGGTGGTCGGGCGTGATGTGCCCACGTCGAGGTTGCTCGCGGTGGCGGTCACGTTGTTGCTCATGGTCGACCCGCTGCTGGCCGAGACAATCGCGTTCCGTCTGTCGGTAGCCGCGTCGGCCGGCATCGTGTGGCTCAGCAAGCCGATCGAGCGTCGGCTTCGGGGAGCCGACTGGTTGCGGGC
>JBPCTU010000234.1:0-12184 GCA_051011515.1 Acidimicrobiales bacterium | reverse complement strand
GTCGCCAGCTCGGTAGCGCCCCGACCGCCATCGGCGAAGTGGGTGGTGACGGCGGCGCGAGCGCCGTACTCGTCGGCGATCTCCGCGATCGCCGCGATGTCGGCCTCGTGGTCACCCGGGAACACGTTGATCGCTACAACGGGTGTCACGCCATGGATCTGCATGTTCTCGAGTTGTTTGCGAAGATTGTCGCCCCCTGCGTGGACCTCCTCGGGGTTCTCGGCGAGCAGCGCTTCGGGAAGCGGCTTCCCGGCCACGATCTTGTGGTTGCCCGAATGGGCTTTGAGCCCTCGGACAGTTGCCACGAGCACTGCTGCATCCGGAGCGATGCCTGAATATCGGCACTTGATGTTGAAGAACCGTTCGGCTCCCATGTCGGCACCGAACCCGGCTTCGGTCAGCAGGAAATCCGAGGTGTGGATGCCGATCCGGTCGGCAACGATCGAACTGTTGCCTGTTGCAATGTTCCCGAATGGGCCGGTGTGGACCAGAGCCGGTGTTCCTTCGAGGGTCTGCATGAGGTTGGGCTTGATCGCCTCCATCAGGATCACTGCCATCGACCCTGCGACCTTCAGATCCTCCGCGGTCACCGGTGTGCCGGCCTTGGTGTAACCAACGACGATCCGGCCGAGCCGCTCGCGGAGGTCGCGCAACGAGGTCGCCAGGGCCAGGGTGGCCATGACCTCCGAAGCCGCAGTGATGTCGAATCCCGTCTCTCGCGGAACACCGTCGAGGCGACCGCCCAACCCGATGACGATGTTTCGCAGCGCCCGATCATTGACGTCGAGAACTCGACGCCAGGTGATGTTGTGCATGTCGAGGCCGAACTCGTTGCCATGGAAGAGGTGCGCATCCAGCATCGCCGAACACATGTTGTGCGCCGCCGTGACCGCGTGCATGTCGCCACTGAGGTGCAAGTTGAACAACTCCATCGGCACAACCTGGGAGTAGCCGCCACCCGCAGCACCACCCTTGATGCCGAAGGTCGGGCCCATCGAAGGTTGGCGGATGGCAATTGTCGCCGACCGACCAATGTGTTGGAACGCCTGACCCAACCCGACAGTAGTGGTGGTCTTGCCTTCACCCAGCGGGGTCGGGGTGATCGCCGAGACGACCACGTACGCGGCGCGTGGCCGGTCGGCCATCGCTTCGATGGCGTCCAGCGAGATCTTCGCGGTCCCCCGCCCGTAAGGCTCGAGCATGTCACCCGGAATCCCAGCATCGGCTGCGATGTCGGTGAGCGGTCTCAGATCCGCCCCTTTTGCAATCTCCAAGTCGGACGGGAAACTCATGAACAAACACCCCTCAGCCAACGCGAACGATCGGTGCAATCGCTCGGCCCAATCGGACCGGAACTCTAGTCTTTGCGTCAAGCGTGGTCCATAACACCAGGAAACAGTGTTCACCTGTAGTAGCGACACATGGCACGTGAAGGCCGCGCCCACAATCAGCAAGAACAGCCGTTCGGCACACCAAGACTTTCACTGGCGGGGGTGATTGTTGAGCAGTAGGGTGCATGGAGTTGGGCCCGCCAGTCCAGCTCTTGACGCGTCCTAGGGGGAATACATGGCCACAGATCTCGAGCGTTTTCTCGAAACCGACGGGCGAGAGGAGCAGGTCCAAGAGATCGAACGTCGGATCGACGCCGACGGTATTCAGTACCTCTATTGCCAGTTCATCTCGGTCACCGGTCGCATCATGGGCAAGGGCATCCCGGCAAAACACTTCGGCATGATTGCCCGAAAGGGTTTCCAGCTGGTTTATGGCTCGACTGCGAACCTCTTCATCGATCGCCACGGCGAATACATCGGCTACGGACCCGAAGCTCGAGAGCTGGTCGGGCTCGCCGAACCCGAGACGTTCATGCCCCTCGCGTGGGACAACAAGACCGCCCGAGTGTTCTGCACTCTGTTCCGAGGCCGCGAAGAAGAAGTCGACGGCGGCGCCTACCTGACCTCGGACTGTCGCGGCAACCTCCAACGCATCCATGCCGAGTTCGAAGCCAAACATGGCCTCCATCTGCGTGCCGGGTGCGAGCCAGAGATGATGTGGCTCAAGGCTGACGCCGATGGCAAACCAACGGTCGAAGGCCTCACCAAGCCGAACTGCTACCACATCGACCAGTTCGCCGAGCTCCAGCCACTGATCCACAAGGTGGTCGAGTACAGCGAGGCAATGGGCCTCGACATGATCCAGGGCGACCACGAGGATGCACCTGGACAGCTCGAGCTCAACTTCAACTTCGACCGCGCCGAACTGACCGCCGACCGCCTGAGCACCTATCGCCAGATCTGCAAGCAGGTCGGCCGCGAGCTCGGCGCATTCCCCTGTTTCATGCCGAAGCCGTTCATGAACGTGTCGGCCAACGGGTGCCACCACAACATCTCGCTGTGGGAGGGCGACGACAACAAGTTCATGCCCGAGGGCGACAACCCCCAACTCCCGGGCCCAGTCGGGATGAGGGCGATCGGCGGCATCCTCGAACACGTGCGAGCGCTGACTTGCATCACCTCACCCACCGTCAACTCGTACCGCCGCCTGTGGGACACCGGCTTCTGGGCGCCCGTCTTCGCCGACTGGGGCTTCCAGAACCGGACGACCGCACTGAGGATCTCGGCGCCGGGTCGCTTCGAGTACCGCTCCGTCGACTCTGCGGTGAACCCCTACCTGTCCTTCGCTGGGCTTATCAAGGCCATGGACGACGGACTCGACCGCAATCTCGACCCTGGCCCGCCCGAAGAGCGCAACATCTACGACGCCATGGAGGCCGGCAAAGACGTCCAGAAGATCCCTCTCTCACTCGGCGAAGCCCTGGAGGCGCTCGACGCCGACGAGGTCGTCAAGAGTGCCATGCCCGGCGAGATGTGGAAGGTCTTCGAGCACTACAAGCGAGACGAATGGGAACGGTTCATGGCGACCGTTACCGACTGGGATGTCGAGGAGTACCTGGACATCCTGCCCTAGACCCGAACGAACAGGAGAACAACCATGTGCGGGATTGCAGGTGTGATCCACCGTGACGGCCCAAGCGATCTGGGGGCCGAGCTCACCCGGATGCTCCAGTCCATGAAACACCGCGGGCCCGATTCGACGGGTTATGCGTTGTATGGCCCTGCCGACGACCTCGTGGTCATCCGGTTCGTTCTGGCCGAGCCCAACCAGACCGGAGGTATCGACTTCGACGAGCGCCTCGAACGCAACCGAATCGAGGTCGAATCGAGGCTGGCCAAGATCGGAGCCGACGTTGCCACGATGAACAGCGAGACCGGCTACGCGTTTCGGGCCACAGTGCGGTACAGCGGCGAACTGAAACCGCTGGCCGACTACCTAGAGGACGTTCCAGGTTGCGAGGTGCTCTCACTCGGCAACTCGCTCGAGATCATCAAAGACCTCGGCGATGCCGAAAGCGTGGCTGAGCAGTACCGCCTCCCCGGTTTCACGGGCACCCACGGCATCGGCCACGTCCGTATGGCCACCGAAAGCGATGTCGACCTGGCCAGCGCCCATCCCTACTGGGCCTACCCCTTCGCCGACGTCGCAGTGGTGCACAACGGTCAGCTCACCAACTACCACCAGTGGCGACGACGCCTCGAACGTTCAGGACATCGCTTCCAGTCCGAATGCGACTCCGAGATAATCGCCGTGTACCTGGCAGAGAAGATGTCGGGTGGACTGTCTCTCGAGACCTCGATGAAGGACAGCCTCGACGACCTCGACGGTGTGTTCACCTACGTGTGTGTCACCGGCAACGAGATGGGCGTGGCCAAAGACGAGATGGCGGCCAAGCCGCTGGTCTTGTTCGAATCCGACGACCTCGTCGCAGTGGCGTCCGAGGAGATGGCGATCCGGGCCTTGGTCGGCCGGGAAGTCGAAACCCGCGATCCTTACGAGCGAGAGGTACTGGTGTGGCAGGTGTAGGCGCAGGATCCAAGAGCGGCGTCGACTACGACGCCCGGGGGCTCGCCGAGCCCAACGCCGAGGCTCCACATACAGCGGAGGTCGATGGCGACACCGCTCGGTTCGACGCCGAAGATCTGAGCACCCGACAGATCAATCTCGAGCTCCGGAGACTCATCTATGAGGACAACATTTCAGAGGTGACCGTCGCCAATCCAGGCTCCAAACACTCCTTGGCCGCCGGCATCTTGAAGAGGTGCAAGATCAACTTCGAGGGTTCGCCCGGTTGGTACGCGTGCGGGTTGATCGACGGACCGGAGGTCCACATCAACGGGCGCGTCGGGTGGTCGTGCGCCGAAAACATGATGTCGGGAAGCGTCGTGATCGAACGGAGTGCCGGTTCCCTGACCGGGGCGGCACTACGGGGCGGAGACCTGATCGTCAAGGGCGATGTCGGAGCCCGAACCGGGATCGACCAGAAGGGCGGAACCATCATCGTGACGGGGTCGGTGGGTATCAACACCGGCTTCATGATGCAGCGCGGCCGCCAAGTGATCTGTGGCGACGCCGGCGATGGTCTCGGGGACTCCATGTACGACGGCACCCTCTATGTCGCCGGCACCGTCGCCTCCCTGGGGGTCGACTGCGTGCCGGGCGAATGGTCCGACGCAGACGCCGAGTTCATCGAGCGCAAGTTCAACATCTACGGGCTGGGCACTCCTCCGGAGTTCCAGAAGTTCGTCTGCGGAAAACAGCTCCACAACTACGACGCTCTCGAGCCGTCCGAGCGCAAGCTCGTCATCTGAGGGGAACGACATGAGCCAGAAGAAGGACGCAGCATCCCAAGACGCCCAAGACGCGGTGCTGGTGAACGCGAACACCGACACCCTCGGGCAGAGCCAGATATTCACGCCAACCGTGATCAACGACATCCACGTCAAAGCCGAGCTCGGCCGCTACCGCATGCGCGGATTCTCGATGTTCAAGAAGATCCCGCACTGGGATGAGCTCGTGTTCCTTCCGGGAACGCTGACCCGTTTCGTGATCGAGGGTTACCGCGAGAAGTGCGAGACCAAGACAGTGTTAGGTGCGCGGTTCGCCAAGAAACCACTAGAGCTCGACATCCCCGTGTACATCACCGGCATGAGTTTCGGAGCGTTGTCCATCGAAGCGAAGATGGCCCTGGCCAAAGGCGCATCGATGGCCGGAACCGCAACCTGTTCAGGCGAAGGCGGGATGATCCCGCCCGAACGCGACCTCTCGACCAAGTGGTTCTACCAAGTCATCCAGAGCCGCTATGGCTTCAACCCACACCACCTGATGCTCGCCGACGCCGTGGAGTTCTTCATCGGGCAGGGCTGCAAGGTCGGACTCGGCGGTCACCTGATGGGTCAGAAGGTCACCGAGCAGGTAGCCGAGATGCGATCGTTACCTGCCGGCATCGACCAGCGGTCACCGGCACGGCACCCCGACTGGATCGGACCCGACGATCTATCGCTGAAGATCCAGGAGATCCGCGAGGCCACTGACTACCAGGTACCCATCCAGCTCAAGCTTGGGGCCTCGCGTGTTTATGACGACGTTCGTATGGCCGCCAAGTGCGGGCCCGACACCATCTACCTCGATGGAGCCGAGGGCGGCACCGGTGCCGGACCCCACCTGGCCACAGAAGAGACCGGCATTCCGCTCATGGCTGCCATCCCCGAAGCCCGACGAGCACTGGAAGATGTTGGTTTGGCCGACGACGTCGACCTCATCGTTGCCGGAGGGATCCGCAACGGAGGTGATGTCGCCAAGTGTCTGGCGCTCGGGGCGAAAGCCGTGGCGCTCGGCAGCGCCGCGCTCATGGCCCTCAACTGCAACAAACACCTGCCTGGCATCACCGACTACGAGGGAACCGTCGGAGTGCCGGCCGGCCAGTGTTATCACTGCCACACCGGTCGCTGCCCCGTTGGCATCGCAACCCAGGATGTCGAGCTCCGCAAACGTCTCGATGTCGACGAGGGAGCGCTCAGGATCTACAACTACCTGATCACCCTCACCATGGAAGTCCAGATGCTGGCGCGCGCCTGTGGCAAGACAAACATCCATTCCCTCGAACCTGAAGACCTGGCGGCGCTCACATACGAGGCTTCGGCCATGGCAAAGGTCCCGCTCGCAGGCACAACCTATGTGCCGGGTGTCAGCGAGGAGAACGCTCTCGCCGAGATGCGTGAGCTGGTTGCGAAACAAGCCTTGCAGGGAGGCAACTGATGGCGGCCCCAAAGTCCGACACGGGCACTCGCACGGTAGGAATCGATGCCGAGCAGCTCGCTGGCAAACGATTCGACTACCAGAGCGACATCTCCCTGGTCGAAGACATCGATCTGATGGCTGCCACCCCGGGTGACGACATCAACTGGCTCGAGGACATCGAGTTGCTGGAGGAGGACGGTGTCCCCGCCGTCTTCGATCGTTACTCGAACTCGTTCCTGAAGATCTACTTCGACATCCCCGAAGGCCGTGAGGACGAACTGGCGCGCAAGGTGTTGGTCAAACATCTCACCGAGGGCAACTCCTACGGCATCATCCTGAAGGACGTCCACTGCAAGTTCGAACAGGTCGACCTGGGCCCTTGGGTCGACGAGCCGTCGAGCGTCGGGGCCGATTGGAAACCACCAGTCCTCGAAGGCTGGGAACCACCTGCCGCGCACTGAACCAGTGGCGAGACCCACCACTGG
The DNA here is from genome assembly GCA_051011515.1 of Acidimicrobiales bacterium. GTDB lineage: Bacteria > Actinomycetota > Acidimicrobiia > Acidimicrobiales > UBA8592 > JBPCTU01. Next base: position 5,567 of record JBPCTU010000234.1, on the reverse strand, counting down.
ACCTAGCCCTGGAGACACCAAGTGACCCTGCCTGCCTCGTCGAAGTTCGTCATAATCGGAGCGGGCATCCACGGCTTGTCAACGGCGACGCACTTGGCCCGGGAACTCACCGCTCGCGGGCTGGGGTCCGGCGAAGACATCATCGTCATCGACAAGACCGGTGTTGGCGCGGGTGCATCGGGCATCGCGTGTGGCGTGATCCGTAACAACTACTTCCAACCGGCTATGCGCGAGCTGATGGCCCACTCGGTCTCGGTCTGGGAGTCGGATCCCGACGCGTACGCGTACCACCCGGTTGGGTACCTCCAGATCAGCCACGAGGGCATGCGCGCCGACGTCGCCTCGATACACGAACAACAACAAGCCATCGGGTACGAATCGACATTCGTCGAAGGCGTCGACGAGTCGGCGGCGTACATGCGGAGCATCTTCAACGACTGGCAAGCCCAAGGGATCACTTCGGTCCTGCACGAGCACAAGGGTGGTTACGCCAACAACATGCAGTCTCTGAAGGGGCTGCTCGCCAAAGCCGAAGCCGAAGGCGTCCAGGTCATCGGAGGGATCGAGGTGACCGACATCGAAGTCACCGGAGGCGCGGTGAGCGCCGTCGTAACGGCGCAGGGCACGGTTTCTTGCGATCAGCTCGTTATCGGTGTCGGACCCTGGGTTCAGGCGCCCTGGGCCATGCTGGACCTCCCCGAGACAACCAGCGTGCTGGGGCCCGATGGTGTGATGCACAACCTGCCCACGTGGACCTACTGGGCGCTTCAAGAAGGGACCCTCGAGGTCGATCCGGGTTATCTGGTCGACAACGAGGGCAACATGCCACCAGTCGTGCACATCGATACCGATGTTCCGATCCTCGACGAGGCCGGCAACCAGATCACGGCCGACACCTGGGGCATCTACTACAAGCCGGACTTCAACTTCGGAGGAGTTCAGGGCGGCTACATGCCCTATGTGGTGGACAAGCCAGGGTCGGAAGTGGCGGTGGATCCGTACGGTCCCGCCAGCCCGGATTTCGTGGTGGGCGAAGACTTCCACCGGACGTGGACCGCCGCGCTGGCGTTCTGCCAGAAACGATTCGAAGGCAAAGAGCACCTGATCTCTGCCGAACCATCCGGGGGCATTGGCTCCTTTACCCCCGACAGCTTCCCTGTCTTCGATGTCTTCTGCGAGAACTGCTATTTCATCGCCGACTCGAACCACGGGTACAAGATGATCGGTGTCGGCGCGCTCGTGGCCAAGGAACTCCTGGGCGAGAGCCAAACACTGCTCGCGCCCTTCCGGTACAGCCGGTACGCCGAGGGCAACCTCCACCCCGTGTCCAACAGCCCGTATCCCTGGAGCTGAGGTTCGATGGCCGACGGACGGTGTGCCTGCGGCTCGATCACCTACCGGGCAACCGGCTCACTGAGACCGGTCATCAACTGTCACTGTGACCGTTGCCGCCACTGGACGGGCCACCACATGGCAGCAAGCAGTGCGGACAGCGACGCTATTACGGTCGACGACCCGGACGGATTGTTGCGGTGGTGGGTTCCCGACGAGGAACCTGCGGTGGCATACGGGTTCTGTTCGAGGTGTGGGAGCGGGCTCTTCTGGCGCAGCACGGACCGTCCCGGGACGGTCTCGATCACAGCTGGATCTCTCGATACTCCGACCGGCTTGAGAACCGCCCACGCACTGTTCGTCGATGAAGCCAGCGACTATCACGATCTCGACGAGTCGCTGCCAAGTCATCCCGGCGACTCCGGAGGTGGGGTGAAGCTCGATGGCGACTGACGGCAACGCAGACGAGTTCCTCGAACACGAACCAACCCCCACCGATGAACGACGCTGGCGCTCGGCCGCCGGCCAGGGCAACGCCGACGCAATGTGTAACCTCGGCTTGTTGTGCCATCAACGCGGTCGCACCAGTGGCTCGGATTCCGCAGAAACGTGGTGGACGCTCGCTGCCAAGGAAGGCCACGTCGACAGCATGCTCAACCTGGGTTTGTTGCGCCATGAGCAGGGACGACTCGATGGCGAGTTCGACAGCGCCGAGAGTTGGTGGCGCGACGCGGCAGCAGGCGGCAGTGCCGACGCAATGTGCAACTTGGGACTGCTGCGTCACGCCCAGGGCCGCTTGGACGGCGAGGACTCGGCAAACAGCTGGTGGACGGCCGCTGTGCTCGTGGACCACGAGGACGCTCGGCACAACCTGGCCCTGCTCCGCCAGGAGCTGGACCACTGACCCGACCGACGCCGGCCCATACCGCCAAACAACCGACAAAGAGCCCGAACCGAGGAGGACTCACATGCCATCGATGAAACATCACGGAAAGATCTTGGGACGTGAACTACCGCGTATGGAAGATGAGCCGGCAGCGGCGTTCCTGGACGACTTCGCCGTTTCCGACGATGCTGACAAACCCATCACTGCCGGACTGTTCCGGCTCGAGGCCGGCGAGTCAATGACGTATACGTACACGTACCACGAGGTGAAACTGATCGTCGACGGGGAATTCACGATCCACGACGGCGACAGCGGGGAGACGGTGACCGCCACTCGGGGCGACCTGTTCTACTTCCCCGAAGGTTGCACCATCACGTTCACGACGCCGGATTTCGGGCTGGGTTACTTCTGCGGCCAACGGGGGCCGGGCGAAGCCTGAGGCACACCCTCTCTGCGTTCAGCCTGGTGGGCCTTATTGCCAGCGGAAAGCGCGAACCTGTGCTCCCTTTACGCTGGCAGAACCGTTTCCGTGGCAAGAAAACGGGATATCTGGCAGTCCATCTTGGTGTCAGGCGCGGGCGCCCGGGCCGTAGGCGCAGAACATGGGTTCTCCATCCACGAACCGGCTCAGTCGCAGCGGGTCGACCTCGAACCCGGGCTCCTCTCCCAACGCTATCGACGCGACGACTTCACCGATCGCCGGCGACAGCTTGAGGCCGTGTCCCGAAAACCCCACTGCAACTACCAGCCCGTCAACACCATCGACGGGGCCCAGCACCGGGTGGTAGTCGGGTGTGACGTCGTAGGCGCCGCTGATATGGCTGACCAACGAAGCACCCCGGAGCGCCGGCATTCGGGCCATGAACGCCGCATCAAGCCTCTCGAGATGGCGGACATAGTCTCCGGCTGCCGCAGGCGCCAGTGGGTCGTCGACCAGCGGCATGTCATCTGGGTAGGCCACCGCCAGGAACCGTCTTCCCATGTCGGGCCGCAGCACCACGTTCGAATTGCCGTCGGTGATACACGAGTGCATTTGGGGCCGGCCTGGCTCCAGCTGTAGCACCGACATGTCCAGCCGCCGTTTCTCGAGGGGAACCGAAACCCCAACCGGATCGAGCAGCTCACGCCCCCACGCGCCTGTGGCGACAACAACCGTGGGCGCGCTTATGTCGCCTGCGTCGGTCGACACCCCGACCACTCTGTCGCCATCGGTCAAGAGCCGCTGAACTCGCACGCCCGAACTCAGCTCAGCACCACGGACCTGTGCCGCAGAGAGCCAGCTCAGCACCATCTTGGTCACGTCGATGTAGCCGCCATTGGGTTCGTATGCCCCTCCCGCCAGATCGTCGGTCGTGAGTGAGGGTTCAATTGCCGCGATATCGCCGCCCGCGACGAACTTGGTGTCCACGCCGCAACTCTGTCCGAGCTCGATGTTTCGGCGCAGCGGTCCGAGTTGATCCTCGACCACCAACAGCAGGTATCCGAGCCGCACGTATCCCGGATCGCCGACCCCCACCTCGGTGTCCCAGTTCTGGATCACGTCGAAACCGCGAATCGCCATCTCGACCAGCAACTGGTTGGAGTAGTGCTGGCGGATCTGGCCGAAGGTCCGCCCCGAGATTCCGCCCACGGGCGGGCGCTCGTCGAGAACCACGACCCGGCAATCGGAACGACTGGCGAGCTGAAATGCGATGCTCGCGCCCATGATGCCGGCGCCGACCACTACGACGTCAGCAGTTCGGGTGGGCACAGCAGCTAGTCGGAGCTATCAGCCAGATAGCTCTCGAGTGAGTCGTCCATGGCCTCGACCCACGGTGTGTGGTGTTTGGGAGCGACCGTCCCCGTCAACGTCGATGGGAACCCGTTGTCGCGGTAACCCATGATCGACTCCTTCTTGTGTTTCTTCCACTGCTTGAACATCTCGTTCACTTGCGGAATGTTGAAGTCGGGATAGTCGGTGAGGTCCACCAGGTGCTGGGTGTAAGCCCCCTGGTAGTCGATGCACGCGTGGTCGTCGGGAAGGGCATCTTCACGGGCTTCCCACTCGTCGATCCAGGCCTGTTGTTCGGCTCGGTCGGGTAGCTCGATACGGCCCAATATGACATCGCGTGAGAACCAAGCCTGCGCATCGAACATGTTGAACGTGTACCACTGGTCCTGCATACCGAGGTAGAAGAGTTTGGGGTTCCCTATGAAGACGACGCCTCGGTACAGGTCGGACGTGCACAGCCGATTGGCGGTTACCAGCCGCAGGTCGTCGGCCATGAACGGGAAGTAGTGCAGGTATCCAGTGCAGGAAATGATTGCGTCGACGTCTGTGGAGGTGCCATCACTGAAGTACACGGTGTTGCCATCTACGTGGGTGAGGATCGGCTTTTCCTGCCAGTTGTCGGGCCAGTCGAACCCGATCGGACCGTTGCGCGAGCTGACGGTGATGGACTTGGCGCCGTACTTCCAGCACTGTGAGCCGATGTCTTCGGCGGAATAGCTGGCGCCGATGATCAAAAGATCCTTGCCGACGAACTCCATGGCATCGCGGAAGTCGTGGGCGTGCAGGACACGTCCCTTGAACGTCTCATACCCGGGGTAATGAGGCATGTTCGGCGTCGAGAAGTGCCCGCTGGCCACGACGACATAGTCGAACTCCTCGTTGGAGACGGTGTCGTCGGTGTGATCGTGGGCGGTCAAGGCGAACTTCTCGGTTTCGTCGTCATACCGCACGTGACGAACCGCGGTGTTGAACCGGATGTACTTGCGGACATCGCTCTTTTCGACCCGGCCCTTGATGTAGTCCCACAGGACCGCCCTAGGGGGATAGGACGCGATCGGCTTGCCGAAATGTTCCTCGAACCCGTAGTCGCCGAACTCGAGACACTCCTTCGGCCCGTTCGACCACAGGTATCGGTACATGCTGCCGTGAACGGCTTCGCCGTTGTTGTCGAGTCCGGTTCGCCAGGTGTAGTTCCAGAGCCCACCCCAGTCGTTTTGTTTCTCGAAGCAGACCAGCTCGGGGATGTCAGCACCCTTCTCCTTTGCCGACGCAAACGCTCGAAGCTGGGCCAGCCCACTCGGTCCAGCACCGATAATCGCTACACGGGTCATTGGATTCTCCGATGGTCAGGAGTCTGGCGCGACATCGCGCACTCGGGTCTTGTCTGGATCGTAGAAGGGGAAGCGAACGACCGTCGCCGGAATCCGCTTCTGGTGACCGTCGATCTTGCCTACCTCCACCTCGGTGCCGATCTCGGCGTACTCGACCGCCATTCGACAGAGCGCGACGTTCTTTCGAAGCGTCGGCGAAATGGTGCCGCTCGTAACGGTTCCTACCTGGGCACGCCCGACGTAGACC
>JBPCTU010000233.1:0-3146 GCA_051011515.1 Acidimicrobiales bacterium | reverse complement strand
CTGTACTTGTGCGGATCACACCTGGCCGAGCTGGGAATCGTCAGGGGGAATGATGCTGGACGACGTCGCCCCGGCTCGTTACCCAGACGACCGCTACCGGTCGGTCGTCCTCGTCTGGGATACGGATGCGCCGAACCGGGCCACAGCCGAACAGTCGCTCAATCTGGCACGGGAGCGTCGGTACCTTGAGCCGTTTCGTCCGTCGGCAGCGGGCGATGATGATCTTGGAGCATGGCACCCCGAGCTCCTCTTCGAGGGCTCGAAGCGGCTCGACAGCGTGCTCGACGAAGGTGTGGAGCTGCTGGACCGATCATCTGGGTGCCGAGCCGAGCTACTCGACCTCTTGCCGCCAGTGCCCGGCGACCTTGTCGACGAACCGGTTCACTGGGTGTACTACCCGTGGCGTTCAACGGTCGTGCGGCTCCTGGGGCCCCGGTCACATTGGCGTCTCAGGACCGACAGGAACCGCTACAAGCTCAGCGACGACGAGCTGGAGCAGTTGCTGCAGCGCCACGTTGGCGTGATCGGTCTGAGCGTCGGTTCTGCTGCTGCGTTTGCGCTCGCACAAGAAGGTCTCTGTGGCCGGCTCCGGCTTGCCGATTTCGACACCCTGAGCTTGACGAATCTCAATCGACTGCAAGGATCCGTTTTTGATCTCACTGGGCTGAAGACACACGCGCTCGCGCGGCGAATATCGGAACTCGACCCCTATCTGCCGGTGGAGTTGTTCGATGAAGGTGTCACCTTGGGAAACGCCGAGGTGTTCCTGGCTGGAATCGACCTCGTTGTCGAGGAATGCGACTCCATCGACATGAAGCTACTCGTGCGAAAGTACGCGGCCGAGCTCGGATTGCCGGTTGTCATGGAGACTTCCGATCGAGGAATGCTCGATGTCGAGCGATTCGATCTGGAGCCTGACCGAGAGCCCTTCCACGGCCTTGTCGGCGATCTGAATGTGGCCGAGCTCGCCGATCTGAAGATGGACGACAAGGTGCAGCATGTCCTTGCGATTCTCGAGTCCGATGAGTTGTCGGCTCCAATGGCAGCATCGATGATCGAGATCGACGCAACGACCAGGACTTGGCCTCAACTGGCCTCAGATATTGCGCTCGGATCGAGTCTGATCGCGGAGACGGTTCGTCGGCTCTTCGTCGAACCAAGGCGCTTGGCGTCCGGTAGGAGTCGGCTCGATCTCGACGACGTGCTCGATGGAATCGTGGATCCCACAAAACCCGTCCGATTCGAGCTCGACAAAGCCCCGACGAGCCACGCCGATCTCCCCGAGTCGTTCTCTGATGCTGCGGAGCAAGCGGCCAGGCTTGCACCGTCTGGGGGCAACATGCAGCCGTGGCGATTTCATTCCACCGATGAGTCGTTCGAGGTCGAGATCGCGCCCGCTAGCGTGGTTGGACTCGACATAGGACTTCGAGGCTCTGCGGTCGCGTGTGGTGCCGCGCTTGCCAACGTGATGGCGGTTGCTGCTGCACGGAACCGCCTCGCCGCTGGCGAAGAGCACCTTCGGATCGAACTTGATCTGGACCGCCCAACCGTCGCCGGGAGTGTGCGTCTCGGTGACTCGACCGATGTCGGCTGGGCTGAACTCGCCAAGTTCGTGAGCAAGCGCGTCTCGAATCGACAGCTCGGGCCTGCCGAGCCGCTCGACCCCGGGAATCTGTCAGTGCTCGAATCGGCAACGGCGGCGAGGGTCACCGAGTCAGCCCCCCGAGCGAGGCTCCGCTACGTGCCAGTAGGCGAGCTCGACGAACTCGTCGATGTCTGGTCTGAGTCGGACCGAGTCCGCTATCTCACGGAGCGGCTTCACGGCGAGATGATGAGCGAGTTGCGCCGGCCCGGCATCGACGACCTATCGGAAGGAATCGACGAGCGGACCCTCGAGCTGACTCGATCCGATCGAGCGAAACTGGCCGTGTTGCGGAGATGGGATGTGATGGACCGACTGGCCCAGCTTGATGCCGGCTCCCGTCTTGGCGAGGACTCGACCAAACGAATCCTCGGTAGCAGTGGCCTCGTTGCGGTCACGATCGAAGGATCGTCGCGCGACGCATTCATCGCCGGGGGTGTCGCGCTTCAGCGGATGTGGCTCGCAGCCACAAAGCTCGGCCTCTGGCTACACCCGATGAGCCCGATCTTCACCTACGCCCAGACGAGCGGCGAACTCGAGGATGTCATCGATCCGCGACTTGCAACCGATCTCGAGAAAATGAGGCGAACGGCCTATTCCTCGTTTGGCTGTGGTCCAGCGGAGTCTTTTGTATTGACGGCACGTATTCACGCTGGGCCGGCTCCCACAGCGATCAGTCAACGACGATCGACTGCCGATCGGGTGGCTACCCGGGGCCTCACCGAGCTCCTCCGAGAGGTGGGTTGAGGTCCGTGTTCACCATCCATCGACCGAGTTTGGAGAACGAAACTTCATTGTTGCTCTCGGTCAGCCGACTCTTTACTCATGGAGAGTCGCTCCGCTAGGCCCCAACGCCACCTCGATCAGTTGATCACCGAGATCGCTGCCGATCTAATGGGTATTCCTTCCACCGGCGCAAAAGATGCCATGGAACGCACCCTGGAACGGCTTCTCGAGTTCTTCTCGGTCGACCAGACGTTTCTTCGCCGCAACAGGCTCGAGGCTGGAACGTCGGTCTTGATGGCGGAGTGGCCGAAACGGGAGGTGATTCCCGTGCCAGATCCGCTCTACGAAGTTCCCTTCTCGGCGGATCCAGTCTTCGGCATGGTCGCATCGCTGGACCGAACCTTCATCGCCTATCCCGAGGATTCGCCCGACTACCAGGAACGGGTGGCCGCTGGCTCTGGCCAGTCGATGACGACGATGGCAATGGTGCCGCTCCTCCGGGAGGACTCGACACTCGGCGTCCTGGGGCTCATCCGTCACAACAACGAACGCTGGCCCGAGGAAGAGGTGGACACGCTCGTAGCGATCGCGTCCCTGATCGCTCAGATGTGGGGACGGCACGATGCCGAGGCCCATATCGCCCATCTCGCCTACCACGACGAGATGACGCAGCTTCCGAATCGTCGACTACTCACCGAGCGAATCGCCGAGGTGTGTACGGAACAGTCGGCCTCTCTGCTTGTGATCGACGTCGACAACATGAAGGTCATCAACGACG
>JBPCTU010000232.1:0-12930 GCA_051011515.1 Acidimicrobiales bacterium | reverse complement strand
CCTGCCATGTAGGACTCGACGGCGAGGCTGATTGCGCGGTCTTGACGAGCATTCAGTTCCTCGGCAATGTCCAGGGTCGTCGCCGCAACATCCTCGGTTTCGGTCCAGAGCATGTCGAGGTCGGTTTGCGCGGCTTGAAGTGAATCCCGGGCGTCGAGGATCCTCACCTGGGCGTCGGCAAGCCGCCTCGATGCCTCCTCGAGGTCATCCCATGGCGGCTCACCCGAGCTCGGCTGTCCGGCGGCGGGCGAAACGAGCAGGGCCGAAACGAACACAAGAACCAACGCTGTGACGAACCTGCGCGCGCGTGTGGTTGCCGGGGCGACCCCGTTCTCCGTCCGCATAGGGGGAACACCTTTATGGACAGCGTGTCGCGTTGCAAGCCGGGGGGTCGTCGGCCGGCTCTGGCGCCCCGGAGACCCACTGGATAGCGGAAGTGCGCGGGCAACCTCTATGTTGACCAGGACGATGCCCGAAGGACACACGATTCATCGCCTTGCTCGAGATCTTCGGGCTGACCTGGGACAACATGACGTCGGAGCGTCGTCACCGCAAGGCAGGTTCGAGGCCGGCTCTGCGCTGATCGACGGGCGCAACCTGGTTTCGTCCGAAGCCTGGGGCAAACACCTGTTCCTCGAGTGGGACTCCGGAGACCTCCTGCACGTTCACCTCGGCCTCATCGGCAAGTTCAGGCCGACCGATCTCGATGAGACACCATCGGAAACAGTGAGGTTGCGATTGGAGGGCCAAAACTACGCCTGGCACCTCACCGGCCCTCAGACCTGCGCCGTCGTAACGCCCGACGACCGTGAAGAGGTGATCTCACGGCTGGGACCTGACCCCTTGAGGCGAGGCACGCGCCGTCGAGGTGTCTTCGTAGAACGCCTCACAGCCACGAAGAGGCCGCTGGGCGCGGCATTGTTGGACCAGGCAATCATCGCCGGGATCGGCAACGTCTATCGCGCCGAGTTGTTGTTTCTCCAGGGTGTCAACCCCGCGGTCTCGGCATCGCGGCTGGATGAGGCCGCCGCCGCCGAGCTCTGGGACACCACCGTCACCCAACTGCGTCGCGGGCTCGAGTGGAACCGCATTGTGACGGTCCACCGGGATGACCTGGGGAAACGAGTGACCCGCAACACCGACCCAGAGGACGCCTTGTACGTTTATCACCGAACCGACGAACCCTGCCGAAGGTGCCAGACACTGGTGGAAGCCCGCGAGATAGCGGGCCGCCAAATCTGGTTCTGCCCTCGCTGCCAGCCCGAGCATCCATGACCACACAGTACGACTCCATCGTGTTGATCTCATTCGGCGGACCAGAAGGACCCGACGACGTCGTACCGTTCCTCCGCAACGTCACTCGGGGTCGAAACATCCCAGAGGAACGTCTAGTCACGGTCGGAGCCCACTACGAACTCTTCGGGGGCGTCAGCCCGATCAACGACCAGAACCGGAACCTCATGGCAGCCCTTGCCGAGTCACTAGCCGCGTCAGGTGTGGAACTACCGGTGTACTGGGGTAACCGAAACTGGCATCCGTTGTTGGAGGACACCGCGCGTGCGATGGAACAAGCCGGTCACCGACGGGCATTGGGGCTGGTCACCAGCGCTTTCGGCTCGTACTCGGGGTGCCGCCAGTACAGCGAGGACATCGAACGGGCTACAGCCGAGCTCGACCTGTCGATCGAGAAAGTTCGGTTGTATTGGAACCACCCCGGATTTCTGGATGCCATGTCCGATCGCCTCCGATCCGCAATGGCCGAAGTAGTCGCGCCACACTCCGACGTCAGAATTGCGTTCACGGCTCACTCCATACCTACGGCATGGGCGACTGCCTCCCCTTATGTGGCCCAACTCGAGGCCGCCGCGCGGTACTTGGCCGACCGGATCGCCCCCGGCATCGGCTGGGAGCTCGTGTTCCAGAGCAGAAGCGGCAACCCACGCGTGCCCTGGCTGGAACCCGACATCTGCGATCACCTGGTCTCGTTGGCCGACTCCGGTGTAAACACAGCGGTCATCGTCCCCATCGGTTTCGTGTCAGACCACATGGAGGTCGTCTACGACCTCGACACCGAGGCCGCATCCGTGGCCGAGGAGCTTGGTCTGACAATCGTGCGGGCCGGCACGGCCGGCACACACCCCAGCTTCGTTGCAGGGCTGCGCGATCTGTTGTTGGAGGCCATCAATGACTCAGAACCTTCGGCTCTGGTTGGCCGGCCCTGGAACAACCCGTGTCACACAGAGTGCTGCGCCCGTCAGGGGTTGACTCAGCCCTGACCGCCAGAGGTGTCCTTTACGGACTGCTTGCCCTCCGAGATCCACGGCATCATGTCGCGCAGTCCGCGGCCCACCTGTTCGATCGGCAGTTCATGGCCGGCTGCCTCGAGTTCGAGGAATCGGGTGCGCCCGCCCTTCGACTCGGCAACCCATTCGTCGGCGAAAGCGCCGCTTTGGATCTCTTCCAGGATCGTCTTCATCGTCGCTCGAACTTGATCGTCGATGACACGCGGGCCCCTGGTGAGGTCACCGTATTCGGCAGTGTCGGAAACGCTGTAACGCATACCGGCGATGCCTTCTTCGTACATCAGGTCGACGATGAGTTTCAGCTCGTGGAGACACTCGAAGTAAGCGATCTCTGGCTGGTACCCCGCCTCCACAAGGGTGTTGAAAGCCGAGTTGACCAACTCGGTGGTGCCTCCACACAAGACCACCTGCTCGCCGAACAGGTCGGTCTCACACTCTTCGGTGAACGTGGTCTCGATCACCCCGGCTCGGGCGCCGCCGATCGCATCGGCGTACGCGAGAGCAAATGCCTTGCTGTTGCCCGTCGCGTCGTTTTCGACGGCAATCAGACAGGGCACCCCGCCTCCCTCGACGTATGTACGACGCACCAGGTGTCCGGGGCCTTTGGGCGCAACCATGACGACGTCGACCGTTTCCGGCGGTGTGATCAGCCCGAAACGGATGTTGAGGCCATGGGAGAACATCAGCGTGTCGCCCTCGGCGAGGTTCGGGGCGATGTGTTCCGCGTAAATGTCGCCTTGTTCGGTGTCGGGGAGCAGAATCATCACTGCGTCGGCCCAAGAAGTGGCGTCGGCGATGCTCATCACGGTGAGGCCTTCGGCCTCGGCCTTGGCCACCGAAGCTGACCCTTCGCGAAGCCCCACGACTACATCGATGCCCGACTCCTTGAGGTTGAGTGCATGGGCATGACCCTGAGATCCGTACCCCAATACTGCAACCTTCTTGTCCGCGATGTGGCTGCGGTCAGCGTCTGCCTCGTAGTAGATGTTCGCCACGGGTATGTCTCTCCTCTTTGTGGAGCCGGCGGAGCCGGCGCCGTTGTCAAATCCCGGCAAACCTACCGGGGCAGTGCGGCCAGGGCCACCTTTCCGGTTCGCTGCACGTCGACTATTCCGAATGGCTCCAGAAGGGCCTCGAAGTCATCGATGCGCGAGGGTGCACCCGACAACGAAACCATCATCGCCTCCAAGCCGACGTTCAACACGCGGGCTTCAAAGATGCGCACGAGGTCCATGACCTGACTCCGGTCTGACGCGGCGATGGAGACCGTAGCGATCATGAGTTCGCGCTCGACCGCCACCGCTGGATCGAGCTCGCGGATCTCGACGACGTTGACGAGCTTGTCGAGTTGTTTGACGACCTGTTCCAGCGGTGCCGATTCCACATCAACCACGATCGTGATACGGCTGAATCGTTCGTCGTCGGTCGGCGCCACTGCCAACGACTCGATGTTGAACCCGCGGCGAGCGAACAGGCCGGCAACCCGGGCCAATACACCCGGCTTGTTCTCAACCCGAACGACCAGGGTGTGATAACGCTGGGTGGAAGTCCCGCTCATGATTCAGGAGCCCCCTGCGAAGGGTGGACGATGACGTCGCTGTTGGTCTTGCCGGCCGGAACCATGGGGTACACGTTCTCGGCGGGTTCGGTCCGGAAGTCGACGACAACCGGACGATCGTCGATCTCGTTGGCTCGTTCGATCGCCGGTAGCACTTCCTCCGGGGATTCCACCCGGATGCCTTCACAACCCATCGCCTCGGCGAGCATCTTGTAGTCGGGCAGTTCGTTCTGGAGGTGAACCTCGGAGTATCGCTCGTCGTAGAACAATTCCTGCCATTGGCGGACCATACCCAGGTAGCCGTTGTTGAGGATCGCGACCTTGATCGGTATGCGTTCGATTCTGGCGGTCACGAGTTCCTGGTTGGTCATCTGGAAACAGCCATCGCCGTCGACGGCCCACACCATGCGGTCGGGGACACCCGCTTTGGCTCCGATTGCGGCCGGGACCGAGAAGCCCATTGTTCCGAGGCCACCCGAGTTGATCCAGGTATAGGGATAGTTGAACTTCCAATACTGACTGGCCCACATCTGGTGTTGGCCAACCCCCGATGCAACGATCGTGTCGTCGGGAGTGTTGTCGCGGAGTTGCTCCAACACGAATTGGGGCTTCAAACCCTCGCCGGCCTCCGGCTGGTCGTAATGGAGTGGATGTCGCTCCTGCCAGCCGCTCACCGTCGATTTCCAGGCCGAGCGGTCGGGCTGAGCCGCCGAACCACCAAGCTCTTGAACTGCCTTGATGAGGGCCTCGATGGTGAGACGCACATCACCCTGAATCGCGACATCAGCCGCTCTCACCTTGCCGAACTCAGCCGGATCGATATCGGCATGGACGACCTTGGCGTCGGGCGCGAATCCATCGAGCCGACCTGTGACTCGATCATCGAATCGAGCTCCGAGCGCGACGAGCAGGTCGGCCTTCTGCATCGCGGTGACCGCGGTGTAGTTGCCGTGCATCCCCGGCATACCCAAAGCGAGAGCGTGGTCGTCGGGGAATCCGCCTCGGTTCATCAGAGTCGTGACGACATGGATGTCGAGTAGCTCAGCCAACTCTCGCAGCTGGTCAGCAGCGCGGGCCTTGAGGATTCCACCGCCTGTGTAGAGGACTGGCCGATCGGCGGCGAGGATCATTTCGGCTGCCGCTCGAACAGCGGCTATGTCCGGCTCGATCTGGGGGTTGTAACCAGGCAGATCGTGGCCGGTCGGGTCGTAGTCCTCGAAGTGGGACCGGGGGTTGTTGGGGTCAACGATGTCTTTGGGGATGTCAACCAGGACCGGACCAGGCCTCCCGGTCGTCGCGATGTGGAATGCGTCGTGGATCACCTGGGGAATGTCGGCCGCTTCGGTCACCAAGAAGTTGTGTTTGGTGACGGCCATCGTGATGCCCGTGGTGTCGCACTCCTGGAAGGCATCGCTGCCGATGGCCGCGGTAGCAACCTGTCCGGTAATGCAGACCATGGGAACCGAGTCCAACATCGCGTCGGCAAGTGGAGTGACGACATTCGTGGCGGCCGGCCCACTGGTGACCATGGCTACCCCGGGGCGACCTGTTGCGTGGGCATAACCCTCGGCCATGTGGCCGGCGCCTTGTTCGTGCCGCACCAGGATGTGGCGAATCGACGAGTCGAGCAGCGGGTCATAAACAGGCAGAATGGCCCCGCCCGGCAACCCGAACATGACATCGACGCCCTCCGCCTCGAGGCTTTTCATGAGGGCTTTGCCCCCGTTGGTCTGCATTGTGATCACCCGTTGTTGCTGGTGGTTGGGTCAATTCCGTTCGAATGCGTTCGTAAAAGCAAATCGACCTCCCGGCTGGGAGGTCAAGGGCGCACAGGAAAACGACGTGCGCTAGCCGATTACTACTACTCGAGCTTGGCGGCGAACAGCTCTGTTTGGGACTTCTCGCCTGGTGGTCATACCTTGGCCAGTATGCCCCCTCGGACGACGAAAGACAAAGTCCGTTTTTCGTTGCTGGCCGGCCTGCCAGCCGGATTCGCGGCCGTCACGTTGGGCAAGTTGTTGTCGAACGTTGCGTTCAGGCTGGTCTTCCCGTTCCTACCACGCATCGCGGAGGGCCTCGGCGTGTCGTTGACGGCGCTGGGCACGTCACTGGCGATACGCGAGCTCGCAGCGCTCTCCACTCCGGCCCTTGGTCGGGCGGCGGATCGCCGGGGGCACAACCCCGCGATGGTGGTCGGTCTCGTGGCGTTGGGTGTTTTCCTGGTGATCCAGGGGGCCAGCAACGAACTGGTTCTGTTCACCATCGCGCTGGTGGGGGTCACGGTCGCCAAGGGATTGTTCGATGTTGCCGCCGGAGCCTGGGTCGGAGATGCGGTTCCGTTCCATGCCCGAGGTAGGGGCATCGGCCTGCTCGAAACGTCGTGGGCGTTGGCGTTCATCATCGGCATACCCATCGCCGCGCTGCTGGTGCGGATCTCGACGTGGCGCACCCCTTTTCTGGTCACGGCGGTGTTGTGCACCGCCATGGCAGGGGTCCTACACGTTCGCCTCCCCCGACGAGGCACGACAAGGGCGGTCCCCCCAGCCTTCACTTGGTCTGCCCGCGCACTGACAGCATCGGTGTTGCTGGTGATCATCGGGACAGCTCAAGCAATGCTGCTCGTCACGTTCGCATCCTGGCTCGAGGACGAGCACGGCCTGTCGGTGGCCGGTATCGGCATCACCGCAATGGTCATCGGGTTTGCGGAACTTGCCGGGTCGGTTGGCACGGCTAGATTCAGCGACCGGATAGGTCTCGGCAAGAGCCTCCGTATCACCCTCGCAGGTGCGGCCGGCGCGTCCGTTCTGTTGATAGCGGGGTCGAGTTCTCTCACGGCCGCAATCATCAGCATGGGCCTCTACTTTCTCGTGGTGGAGGCCTCGATCGTGACGCTGTTGTCCGTCTTCAGTGAGCTCGACCCCGATGCTCGGGCCACGGCATTCGGCGTCGCGTTCGCCGGATTTGCCGTCGGACATGCCATCGGTGCGCTGAGTGGGGCACTGGTGTACGAGAATTGGGGGATGACCGAGAATGCCATCACCATGGCGGTTCTGTTCGGTATCGGCTTCTTGATGACCGGGGCTCGCCTGCGACCGGTAGAACTCACTCCGTGACGTGCGCCAGATGAGCCGTCTTCGGCGCGGTGTCTACCCGGGTTCGTTCAACCCACCGACGCTCGGCCATCTGGCCATCGCCCAGGCCGCTGTCGCCGCTCATGGGCTCGACCAGCTCGACGTCGTCATGTCGCACCAACCGTTGGCGAAGGCGCGGGTGGACAGGCCGAGCTTCGAACAACGCCTCACGATCCTCGAACTGTCGGTCGAGCAGCTAAGAGGGGTCCGGGCGCTCGCCACCGAACATCGGTTGATAGCCGACATCGCCGACGGGTATGACGTGGTCGTGATGGGAGCGGACAAGTGGGCGCAGATCAACGATCCGGCGTTCTACACCTCGAGGGAACACATGGCGGACTGCCTCACCCGGCTTCCGCAGCTGGCCGTGGTCGCTCGGGGGTCAGATCCGGTTCCGGTCGGTTCGCGCTTGGAGGTCGCCGCAGACATTGCGACAATCTCATCCACGAGTGCTCGATCCGGAGCCATCCGCTACATGACTCCCGAGGCTCGCGCTTCGGGGCTCTGGTGAGGCGTTCCCTTCAGACTCTTTAGAGATCGAGACCAGGGCCCGCATCTTCGGCGGGGTTCCCTACCCCGCCTTGAACACAAGGCGCCCTCTCCGGGCCGTTTTCGCTGTACGCGGCGATGAAGGCGTCGAGCCGGGGGTCGTCAGCGCTCTCGAGGTCGATTTGAGCTCCCCAGGCCGAAGCGACGAACGGTGTAGCCAGGTCCTCCAACGGACTCACCAGCAGGAACTCATCCTCGACGGAACGAGCCAACAAGTCAGCCAGGTCGTCGCCCAAGTCTTCCAGGGACTCGTCCGCGGAATACGCAACCCACACCGAGCCATGCTCCATCGAATGCACGGCGCGCTCGGGGGGAACACGAACGCTGTAGAAACCACATTTCTGCCACAACGGATTGTGGTCACCTCCCACCGGGGGCCATTGGTCGTACTCCAGCTCCCCCGACATGTGGCCGTTCGACAGATCGTCGTAGGTTCGCAGGCCTTCGATCTCATCGGTACCGCTGTCGGCGCCGTCGCCATCGCCGTCGCTCGAGCAGGACGTCAGCAAAAGGGCCACCGCGATGGCGGCCAACGCAAAGAATCGCTTCATGGGCATCAGATGGTACCGGAGGGCGTGGACCTGATCGGAGCTTGGCACTCGGCAGTAGCCTCGGTACATGCGAAAGACCAACGCTGCTCTCGGTGTCGTTGCGACAGCTGCCGCAACAACCATCGTCGTCACGGTGATCGAGAGGCGTGTCCTGGCTCTGCTCGATTCCACCGGCTCACCGGCGCACTGGAAACCACCTAGATTCCCCTACGGAGACGACGTCACGATTCCCGTCGATGACGGTGCCGAGATCCGTGCCCGACAATGCGGAGATCCGAACGATCCAACCGTCGTGCTCGTTCATGGTCTCACTTCCAGTATCAACGATTGGGGCCTCGTCGCGGATGACCTGGTGAGCCGGGGTTACTGCGTGGTCGGCATCAACCAACGGGGCCACGGCGGGTCGACAATCGGTGACTCCGGGTTCACCCCGACACGACTTGGCACCGACCTCGGGCAGGTGTTGCGGGCGATGGACCTGAGGAACGTAACGCTCGTTGGACACTCGATGGGAGGTATCGCCTCCATGAGCCTGATGACGTTGGCTGCCGAAAGCGGGGCTGAGCGCGTTGGGTCTCTGGCGCTCGTGTCCACGATCGCCCACACCCACCGTGCGGACCGAAAAGCCATGCTGGCCCTGGGCAACACCAGACCCTACGAACGCCTTGCTCATCAACCCACGCATGCTTCTACGATTGCCCGTTTCGTCTTCGGCGAACAACCCAGTCGAGAGATGGTGGACGCGGCGTTGTCCTCGAACTACAGCTGCCCTCGTGAGACTCGCGTTGGCGCAGCACGGGGTCTCCAGAACTACGACATCCGTGACCGGATCGGCGACATCACCGTCCCAACATTGGCCATGTGTGGCGATCGCGATCGAGTCACCCCGCTACGAGACAACAGACAAATCGCCGCCGCCATCGGAGCCGACCTCGAGGTGATACCAGGGACCGGACACCTCGTCATCTGGGAGGCACCGAACCGGATCGCCGAGGCAATCGACGAACTGGCGACACGAACAAACCAGACGACCAACAGCTGAACAGCAATGGCCTGGCGCTGGAGGGCCATCGATCGCGACATCGCGAGGCTGGCTGTCCCTGCTCTTGGCGCCCTGGTCGCCGAACCGCTCTACATTTTGGCCGATACCGCGGTTGTCGGCCATCTAGGCACCCAGGAACTGGGGGGCCTGGCCCTGGCCGGTCAGTTGCTGTTGACGGTGCACGCAGTGTCGATCTTCCTCGCCTACGGCACCACCGCAGCGGTGTCGCGTCTGCTCGGAGCCGGGGACAGAGGGCGCGCGGCCGATGAAGCCGTGCAGAGCATCTGGCTGGCAGTCGGGATCGGCATCTTGGGCGCCGTTCTGTTGGGCATATTCGCCGAGCCGCTGCTCGAACTGCTCGGCGGCGAGGGTGAGACCCTCGACCATGCATACACGTACCTGACAATCAGCCTCCCGGGCATCCCAGCGATGTTGATTTCGCTGGCATGTGTCGGGTATCTCCGAGGGCTGCAGGACACGGTGCGGCCTCTGATCGTGGCCGTAACCACCGCACTGGGCAACCTGGCCCTCGAGTTGGTTCTGATCTTCGGTTTCGACCTGGGAGTCGGCGCCTCCGCGTTCTCCACGGTGGTAGCGCAATGGGCGGGTGCCGCGTTGTACCTGCACTGGGTGCGACAGAACGTGCGAGCCTACGGGGTCGGCCTGTCACCACGACTGCAAGCCATACGAAGCCAACTCGTCGTTGCCGGCGACCTCTTCTTGAGAACCGTCGCGCTGCGGGCGTCATTCACCGTCTCGGTGGCTGCGGCGGCGCGGATCGGTGAAGCAGAACTTGCCGCCCATGAGATCGCGACACAGTTGTTCTTTCTCATTGCGCTGGCCCTCGATGCGGTTGCCATTGCCGGTCAGGCACTGGTGGGCCGGTTCCTCGGGGCCGACGACGCCGAGGGCGCTCGTCGTGTCGGCAGGCGCATGATCAAGTGGGGCCTGGCGACTGGACTCGCGGCCGGCGCCATTGTCCTGGTTCTTCGACCTTGGCTACCGGGGGTGTTCAGCAACGATCCGGAGGTGATCGAGCTGGCTTCGATGGTCTTCATCCAACTCGCACTGTTGGCGCCGCTGGCCGGCATCGTGTTCACGCTCGACGGGATCTTGATCGGTGCGGGAGACATGCGGTTCTTGGCCTGGGCCATGGCGGGCGCTGCGGCGCTGTTCGTTCCGCTCGCGCTGGCGGTACCGGCGCTGGGTCTGGGCCTTGGCTGGCTCTGGGCGTGTTACTGGGTCTTGATGACGGCTCGTGCGATTCCGCTGCTGGCGCGCTTCGTAAACGAGCGATGGCTGGTCACAGGCGCTTCTTTCTCTCGCGCGGAATCGAATTAGTCGGCCGCCCGTCGCGGGTGGGGGACCTCGACGGCAGTCAAGACGATGCCGGACTGGCTCGTGAATGTTCCGGTCAGAGCAACGAACGGACCGTCGGCAAGGATCCGGGCCTCGAAACGCCCGCGGTCCGGATCGATCGTCACCTCAGCTTCCTCGAATCCGAGCCATCGCCGAGCAATGGGGTACCAGGCCTTGTAGATCGCCTCCTTGGCGCTGAAGAGCAGCCGGTCCAGGTTCTCCACGTCGGGGTGGGACCACTCGTCGACCCACTCCCTCTCCGCCGAACTCGCGACTCGTTTCAACACGCCGTCGGGCAGAGGCTGGTCGGGCTCGGCGTCTACCCCGATCGCCATGACGTCTTCGCGGAGCGCCACAGCAGCCGCGACGTAGCCGTCTGTGTGGGTTATCGCACCGACGACCGGCGTGGGCCACAGAGGTTGTCGCCGCTCGCCCACCAAAATCGGCTCGGGTTCGATGCCGAGACTGGCCACTGCGCGCCGAGCGCATCGGCGGCCCATGACCCAGTCCCACCAGCGGCCGGACACGACCTGGCCGATTGCTGCTCGTTCCTCGGGCCACAACAGGGACTCGTCGACCGCTGGGTCGCGGGAGGCTTCTACCGCAACCCGGTCGCTGAAGAGGGCCTGCAAGCCAACCTTTGTCACGACTGCGAACGAGCCGTCAGGATCTGGTTCACAACCTTGCCATCGGCCTGACCTCTGGTGGCCTTCATGATCTGGCCGACGAAAAAACCTTGGATCTTGGTGTCGCCGTCGCAGTATCGCTGCCACTCGTCGGGGTTTGCTGCAATGAGAGCATCTACGATCGTCTCCAACTCCGAGCTGTCCATTGCTTCGAAACCCATCGCCGCCGCGACGTCTCCGGGTTCACCGCCACTGGACACCAGCGCTGCCAGAACCGTCTTGGCCTGGGTACTCGAGAGCTCTCCTCCGACCTCCATGTTCGACAATGCCGCAAACGCCTCGGCATCAAGTTGACCCACGCCGTCGGCAAGATTGTTGGCGATGTGTTTGACCAATGTTGGGCCATCGCCGCCCCGCTCGATGGCCTCTATGGCAAGTGTGTCCTGTTGGCGCTCGACAACCAGAGCGGCGGTCTCGACATCGGTACCCGAAACATCGATCAGCTGCACGCGCCGCGCGGCTGGGAGCAAGGGCATGGCTTCGTCAATGGCTGCGATCTGGGCCCCAGCCGGGACAAGCGGCAGGAGGTCGGGCTCGGCGAAGTACCTGTAGTCGTCGGCATCTTCTTTCGATCGCCCCGAACGAGTCCGGCCGGCGGACTCGTCCCAGTGTCTGGTTTCCTGTCGAGGCGCACCACCGCTCTCGTAGAGATCGACGTGCCGGAGTGCTTCGTATTCGATCGCCCGACCGATCGATCGAACCGAGTTGACGTTCTTGATCTCACATCGGGTCCGCAGTTCGTCACTGCCCTCTGGGCGCACCGAAACGTTGGCATCGGCACGCATCGACCCCTCCTCCATCTTTGCGTCGGATACGCCGGTGGCTTCGAGGATCGCCCTAACTTCGGAAACGTAGGCTTTCGCGTGTTCGACCGTGTGGATCTCGGGACGGCTCACGATCTCCACCAGAGGGACGCCCGCCCGGTTGTAGTCGACGAGTGAGTACGCGGCGCCGCTGATACGTCCGTCGCCGCCGATATGGCTCGACTTGCCGGTGTCTTCTTCGATATGGGCCCGCTCGATACCGACCACGTAACCGTCAGGAAGCGCCAACCGGCCGTCGGTGTTGGTCGGTTGGTCGTACTGGGAGATCTGATAGTCCTTCGGCATGTCGGGATAGAAGTAGTTCTTGCGGGCGAAGACCGAAGAGTTGACGTGGCAATCGAGCGCGCGGCCGAGCTTCATCGCATACTCGATCGCCGTCCGGTTGAGCACCGGCAAAGACCCGGGTAGCCCCAAGCACGTCGGACAGACATTGGTGTTGGGTTCCGCGCCGAACTCGTTCGGGCACCCACAGAACAGCTTGGTATTGGTGGCCAACTCGGCGTGCACCTCGAGGCCGACAACAAGGCTCCATCCCTCTGGGAGATGCGTAGCCGACTCAGTCATCGCAAAGCCTCCAACGCGGCGGCAACACGGAACATTCGCGCCTCTTCTGTTGCGGGCGCCAGCACTTGCACTCCGATGGGCAGACCGTCGGCGCCGACGCCGTACGGAACCGAGATGGCCGGGTGACCCGACAGGTTCGACGGAATCGTGCAGACGTCGTTCACGTACATCGTCATCGGGTCCGCGGTTTTGTCACCGAACGCAAACGCCGTGCAGGGCGAAGAAGGAGCCAACAACACGTCGAAGTCCTCGTATGCACGCGCGAAGTCATCCAGGATCAACGTTCTAACCCGCTGGGCTTTGCCGTAGTAGGCATCGTAGTAACCGGCCGAAAGCGCGTAGGTTCCGAGCATGATGCGGCGC
>JBPCTU010000231.1:0-6534 GCA_051011515.1 Acidimicrobiales bacterium | reverse complement strand
GATGTAGGTCAGCCATTGCCCGAGCCGGTCATGGAGGTCACGCGCGATTCGGGCCCGCTCTTCCTCGGCGCCGAGGATCCGCAACCTTCTGAACCATCGGGCGTTGTCGATGGTCAGGGCAAGAGCTTCGGCGAGACCGGCGAGCAGCCGAGCATCTCGATCGTTGTAGTGGTTGACCCCAGGATGTTCGATGGCCAATGCACCAACCACCTTCCCGCGGGTCCTGAGGGCGGTGTAGATGCCACTTCCACTAGCCGGCCCCAGACCTCGGCGGGTCAGGTCCGGTACGAGAACGGGCCCATCGGAGCTGAGGCTCGCCTGGAGTTGTTCAGGGAACTCATGACTGGTGAGGGTCGGCGGGATGGCGATTCCATCGGCAATGAGCGGAGCCCATGTGTCGTTGGCCTCGCTGAAGGTCAAGAGCCCGACGACGTTCGCGTCGAACGTGTTGGTCAATTGGCTGCGCGTCGCTTCGAGTGCCTGTTGCAGGTCAAGTGACGACGGCAACGTTCGGGCAACTCGGTTCAACACATGAAGCAGTTGGTTGGTTTCGGCCAGTGCGTCGATTCGTCCGGCCATCTGCATCCGCTGTTGTTCTGTTTCGATCAACCGCGTTCTGATGACACCAAGGGTGACGACGGCGATAACCATTGTTGCGAGCACCAGCCAACCGCTCGGTTCGGTGAGTCCGACCGAACCGTCCGCGATCGCCGCAGAGACGCCCATGGACAGGACCGCAGCTCCCAGCGCCGCGAGTCCGTGCCGGACTCCCCAGCCAAGTGCAGCTACGGCCGCAGCCGCGACAACGCAGAACGCGAACGGAGACATCAGCCCGTCGTTGACTCCGACGGCTGCTCCGAGCAGGGCGGTGTCGGTGATGGCCAGGACCCACTGCGATCGTTCTTCTGAGCCCAGACGAATCGGACGCATCGTTCGCCAAGTCGTGAGGTACAGGCAGATGGACGTTGTCAGTACCAGGGCAACGTCGCCGTCGGTGGCGTTGGGTGCCTCCAGGGCAACACCGAGTACCACTGCGCACCAGCGGAGTGCCGCTATCAGGGGGGGCAACATGGCCCTCACGGTTGGCGGTACGGCGAGCACCACATCGGGATCGCCTACCGGGTCGTTCCAGGGCGCGACATCACCGGTCGATAGCTGGACCTCCTCGAAGGCCAGCGGATCGGTTTCGTCGGGATTGATGAGCTCGGACATACCCTCGTGGCGCGATGCCAGGTAGCGAGTTCACCGTCCGCGTCGAGTTGACCCGGACCCCGCTGTCACCAACGAGGCTTTTGGAGCAGCAAACTCTCCAAGTCTTCAATCGTCATCGGCTTGGCAAAATGAAAGCCTTGAGCCAGTGTGCATCCCAGGCCCCGGAGCTTGTCGAGTTGCCCAGGGGTTTCCACACCCTCGGCGACCACTGACAGTCCTAGAGCGTCCGCCAACTGAACTATGGCCGTGACGATCGCCTCGTCTCCGTCTGCTTCCTCGATGCCGGAGACAAAACTGCGGTCGACCTTGAGGACGTCAACGGGTAGTTGTTGGAGGTACTGAAGAGACGAGTAGCCCGTGCCGAAGTCGTCAACTGCGATGCTTGTGCCGAGCCTTTGCAGGCTGCTCAACAGGCTGGCGTTGGCGTCTACATCTTCCATCAACGCGCTCTCGGTGATCTCGAGCTCGATCGCTGAGGCGTCGAGGCCGGCGTCCACGAGTGCGTCCTCGACGTCACCCACCAGCGACGGGTCGCCGAGTTGGCGGACCGAGAGGTTGATGGAGATCTCGAAGTGTCCGTCTTCTGGAGCGAACTGCTGGAGTGTCTTGGCATCCCGACACACGTTCTTGAGCATCCAGCGGCCCATCGGGATGATCAGCTCGGTGTCCTCTGCAACCTGCATGAAGCCAGCCGGGGGTCGAAGTTCGCCGTCTGGTGCCTGCCATCTCATCAAGGCTTCTGCGCCGATGATCTCTCCCGTCGAGAGGGCGATCTTCGGTTGGTACTGCACTCGGAGCTCGTCGTTGCGTAGCGCGCGCCGCAGCTCTTGAACTACCGACAGACGGTCGACGGCATCTGTCTCGAGGTGGGGCTCGAACAATTCGAAACTTCCCCGACCTCGGTCCTTGGCGCTGAAAGCGGCAGCATCGGCCTTTCTGAGCAACGCTTCGGCACTCGGTGTCGGTTCGCCGGCGTTGGTTACGGCGATGCCGGTTACCACCGACAGATGAACTTCCGAGCCGTCGATGAAGAATGGCGCTTTGGTGGTGCGTTGAACCTGTTCCGCCAAAGCTTCAACGTCGTCGGTGCCAGGACAGAACACGCCGAATTCGTCTCCTCCAACCCTTGCGAGAAGAGCATTCGACGGAAACGTTCTAAGCAGTCGATAGGCGAACGCCACCAGCACTCGATCACCGGTCTCGTGGCCCAAACTGTTCGTCACCGTTCGGAACTCGTCAATGTCGATGAGCAACAGAGCGCTTGGAACACCTCGGGACGACAACTCCTCGAGCTCGTCGTTGAGCTGGCTGAGCAGGTACTGGCGGTTCGAAAGCCCTGTGAGGGCGTCGTGGTTGGCTCTATGTTCGAGAGCGTCTTCGAGCGCGCGTCGCTCGCCGACATCGTTGGCGATGACGGTCAGAGTGGCGATGTCGGAGTTGTCGGCTCTTGTTCGGTTTGGCACGACGCCTGGATTGTCGGCCAACAAGGCCAGCTCCAGCTGAACGGTCGAGCCGTCTGGCCGCGTACTGGATGTGTCGCCACGCCACTCGCCGGTGTCTTCGAGTGCGTTCCAGACCTCGAGTCGGCTCGGCCCGGTCAAGAGCCCTTCGACAGCGCGGAAGTTGGGGTCATCATCGGACAGGCCGAGTTGGGCTTGGGCCGCGCGGTTCGCGAAGAGGACTCGTCCCGAAGGTTCGACCACCAGGATCATTTCGTTGGACGCGTCCAGCGCCTCCTGGAGCCTCACGACCATGGGTTGATCGTCGGTCGGGCCCGGCCCGCGAGACCCCGGAAGCAGCAGTACGACATTGTCGTGTGTGGACGAGCGCGACCCGTCCGGAAGGTCTATGACGACGTCGTCTGACTTCACGGAGGATTGTTCGGACATGCTGGCGGGCTTTCGATCGGAGTCGAGGATGCGCCCGACGACCCGCCGATCAACAGCGGTGTCCTCCCCTACCCCGGCAGCAGTTTGCCCGTCCTCACTGTGAGAAGCAAGGGATTTCACTGATCTTCACGCTGCGTGTTTGGGTGACTGCGCCAGGTGGGTCAGATGGCCCAAAAACCGGGCCAGGAGAGCCTTTGGCGCCGGTACCTCGTGTTGGTCTGTGGCCTCAGTGCGAGCGGTACGCAACGAAGGTTGCGAGATCGCCCAGGGCTTCGCCGGCGTTTTCGGCCAACTCGACACGCCCCAACACCGTCATTGCTTCGTTGGTCAAGTCGCTGATCTCGGACTCGATGACATCAACAGCACCCGTGTCGAGCATGGCCTGTTGTAGGTCGGCCAGGTCGGCTTCGCTCATGTCGGTGTCGCCAGCCTGGCTGAGGAGAGCGGTCTGGGCCGGTGTGGCGAGACGTCGGGCTGTGGCCAGCAGCGGCGTCGGCTTGCCTTCGCGGAGATCGTCGCCGACAGGTTTGCCGGTCACTTCGGAATCGCCGAACGCCCCGAGGATGTCGTCGCGTAGCTGGAAGGCGATACCCACCGGTTGGCCGTAGGCAGTGAGGTCGGCGCGGAGATCGTCGATTCGGCCAGCCAGCGCTGCACCGAGGTGCAGCGGACGTTGGACCGAGTACCGACCGGTCTTGTACTCGACAATCCTGCGGGCGGCTTCCTCGCCCACCTCGCCCTTGGCGCTGGCCAAGACATCGAGATATTGCCCGACATTGACTTCGAGCCGCAGCTCGCTCCAGATAGCGGCGATCTCGGGGTTGGTGGTGTGCATGAGATGATCGGCCAACACGTGGGCCAGATCGCCGACCAGGATCGCAACGGCCTCGCCCCATCGTTCGGGGTCGCCGTGCCACTGGTTCCTTCTGTGGATCTCGGCGAAACGGACGTGCACCGTGGGGTGACCGCGCCGCGACGATGAAGCGTCCATGATGTCGTCGTGGGCCAACGCGAACGCGTGCAGCATCTCGATCGCTGCGCCCGCGTCGACTGCGAGTGGATCGAAGGGGACGCCGCCAGCCCCCACGTGAGCCCAGTGAAAGAAGGCGGGCCGTAGTCGTTTGCCCCCGATGAGCACGAGCTCGGCAAGCGCGTCGAATGGCTCGCCGAGTTCGGGGTCCACCTTGATCCACTGAGACCTGACCTCGGAGGTGACCTCGTGAAGCCGGTTGTCGATCGGCTCCATCACCTGAGTCAATGCGTCCGGGGCATCGGTGGTCTCGACGAACATCGGTCAGTCGTCCGGGGCCGGTTCGGACTTGTCGTCGAGATCGTCCAGTTCGGCGACGATTTCCTCGACGCTCACCTGGGCGGCCCGTATTCGACTGCGGCAGAGACGTATCAGCTCGGCGGCGCGCTCAACCTTGGTGCTCAGCACGTCGACATCGATGTTGTCGTCTTCGAGCTGGTCGAGGATCTCCTCGAGCTCGGCCAGCGCGGCGGCGTATCCCAGTTCGCTGTCGGGGTCGCTCAAGATGGCTCCTCGTCTTCGTTCGGTTCGTCCACCGTGCTCACAATGGTGCCACCTGCCACCCGAGTTCGTAGTTGAGCGCCTGGTGCAACCGCGCCCGGTGATCTGACGACCGACCCTGCGGCGTCGGTGGTGATGCTCCAGCCGCGGGCCAAGACACGCGCAGGATCGAGCAAGCGGGCTCTGACGGCTGCGGACTCGATCTGACGATCGTTCTCGCGCAACCGCTGTCGGCTTGATTCAGTGACTCGGTTCGCTTGGCGGTGCAGCGCGCCAGCAGCATTCGCGAGGCGATGACGGCTTGACATCCCGACTGTTTCGCCGTGGGTCTCGAGGCGATCGCCAGCTCGATCCAGTTGGGCCGCAGCCAGATCTCGAACCCTCAGCGTGGCACCGCTGGTCGCCAGGTCGGATCGCCGAAGGGCGCTGTGGACGCTGCGTCGAGCTGCGTGTGTGGCGGTCGAAACCGCTCGTGAATGATGTTGCAGTACCGCTGTGGATCGGGTCGAAATGTGGCGCCAGAGCTCCGATGTGCGGCGATCCGCGTCGAGGGCCAGCGCTGCGAGGTGACCTGCGCAGGCTGTCGGAGTCTTGAGCGCGTGGTAGGCAACCTCGTCGGCGACCGACGTGTCGATCTCGTGGCCGATGCCAGTCAACACCGGGACCCCACACCCGGCGATGGCGCGGGCGACCAACTCGTCGTCGAAGGCGATGAGGTCGGTGCGGGCACCACCCCCTCGCACGACGGCGATGACTTCTACCCCGGCGATCTCGCAGGTTCGGATGGCGGCGCTTATGTGCCTGGGTGCGTCGTCGCCTTGGACCGGACTCGGAGCGAACACGACGTGGAACCCGATTCCGGCGCTCGACAGCTCGTCGATGAAGTCGGCGTGAGCGGCCGATCCGGAGGCGGTGACCAGTCCGACGCGGAGGGGTGCCGGCGGCAGCACAAGCGACGAGTTCTTGTCGAGCAACCCTTCTTCGGACAAGGTGCGGAGTAGTCGCTCGCGAGAAGCGGCCAACAGGCCGATGGTGTACTCGGGGTCGATGGCAGTCATCCGCAGGTTCAAACGCCCTTGTGGCACATAGAACTCGGGGATGCCTCGAATCCGCACCGCCACGCCGTCGTCGATACGAAGGCCGCCCCCGGCGCGTTTGATGTGAGCGTTGATGGTCCGCCTAGTGCCATCGAAGAGAACCACCGAGAGGGTGGCGTCGGGTCGTTCGCCGGAACGGTCCGTGGGATCGACCAGCGAGAAATAGACGTGGCCGCTTCTTGTGCGACGCATGTCGCGCACTTCGCCCTGGATCCACACGTCGTGCGGGAACGAGTGCTCGATGACGTCAGACACCAGTTGGGCGAACTCGGCGACCCCGAAGGTACGTTCCATCGCGGCGTCGAGGGACAGCTGCATCAGGTCTTGGCTTCCTGATCGCGGACGAGTGTGTGGTACAGCTCGCTGTATAGGCCACCGGCATCGAGCAGGTCTTGGTGCGTTCCGGTCTGAACCACGCTGCCTTCGTCGAGAACGACGATCAGATCGGCGTCGGTGATGGTGGACAGTCGGTGGGCGATGACGATCGCGGTGCGCCCTTCGAGCGCAGTCGTGAGCGCTTGTTGCACAAGGTGTTCGTTTTCGCTGTCGAGATGGCTTGTTGCTTCGTCGAGTACAACGACCGCGGGGTCCTTGAGGAGCATCCGGGCGATGGCCAGCCGCTGTTTTTCGCCACCTGAAAGGCGATAGCCGCGTTCGCCGACGATGGTGTCGTAACCCTCGGGCAGTGCGGCGATAACGTCGTGAATCTGTGCCGCTCGAGCGGCTTCGGCGAGCTGTTCACAGGAGGCGCCGGGTCGCGCATACCGCAAGTTGTCGCCCACGGACTCGTGGAACAGATGAGGAT
>JBPCTU010000230.1:0-4280 GCA_051011515.1 Acidimicrobiales bacterium | reverse complement strand
TGGCGCCCGGCTCGTTGGCCAGGTCGAAGATCGCGTTCACGGCGTCCACGTCGGCTCCTGCCGCCTCCACATAGGCTTCGATCACCCGCCAGAACGCGAGCCCTTCAGCCTGATGGACTCTTGCTGTCTCGTCGTCGCCGTCTGCAAGGTCGCCTTCGATAAGTGACGCGTACCGGATCGCTGCTTGGCTGTAGGTGATGATGACGTTTCGTAGAACCTCGGATGCGGCGGCTTCGGCCCCCGAAGTGTCCTCGGCCAGCAGTGAATCGCGGCCGGCGATCATCGCGGCAAGGATGGCTTCGTTGGCTAGAGCCGTCATGTCGTCTTCGCCGTTGGTGCCGAAGTTCGCCGCTCGTTTGTCGCCTGTCGCGTAGGGCGCACATCCAGGCTCGGCGCCGTGGAAGAAAGCCCAACCTTCGTCCCAGTTGTGGACTGCGCCCTCGGCCAGGTCGAAGTCACCCTCCGCCGCTTTGTTGATGGCGCTGTTGAGCTCGTGAATTGTCCAGGCAACCATCGTTTGGTTCTGCATGCCCTTTTCGACGCCTTGTGCTCGGACGTCGTCGGTCTCGTCGGAGAAGCTGTCGGCCGCGTCGAATGCTGCGGTGATGAACTCGTCGAGCGGTGTCGGCGTCCCGTAGTACTCGCTCAGGCCGTGGTTTGCATCGTCGCGGGTCGCGAAGCTCTCGATGGTCCGGATCGTCCCGTCGCTCTTGACCGAGTTCTCGCCCTCTCGGTAGATCGCTTCCACGGCATCGAAGTCGCCGGCGTCCAGTAGATCCCCGATTCCGCAGAGGTCGACCACGACGAGCCGGTGGCTGTCGACGTTTGTGGCGTATTCGTAGCCACCGTCACCGATGGTCTCGGCCGGTCCAGCCGCAGGTGCGGAGCTCGACGCTGAGCTGCTGGAGGATTCTGATCCACTCTCCGACCCCTCACCGAGGTCGCGGACTGCCGCGCCGTCGTCGTCGCCACATGCGGAGGCCAGGACGCTGAGGGCGGCAAGGATCCCTACCAGTAGCGACACGGTTCGGGCTTGCACTGATGGTCTCCTTGTTGCGGGGTGGGGTTTTGGTTCAGCTGGCATTGAGTTCTCGATAAACGGCGGGCACTACGTTGCGCAGGTAGGGGCCCAACTTGACATAGCTGTCTCCGGCGGTCCGGAAGTGGTAGCTGATTGGCACCTCTTCGTACCGATAACCCTTGGCCAGCAGATCCAACGTCAGTACCTGTGCGTAGTTGAAGTCGTGGATGATCTCGGCCGAGGCAGCTGCAGCAGGCGACAAAGCCCGGTAGCCCGTCTGGCCGTCAGTGATTGGGCGCCTGGCGATCAGCGACAAGGTCCTTGTCAGGACCTTGTTTCCGAAACGTCTGTGAGGCTGCATGTGTTCGATGTGTCCGAGGAATCGGCTTCCGGTGACGTAGTCGGCGTGGCCATCGAGAATCGGCCTGACAAGGTTGGCGAGCTCTTCTGGCGGATACTCGCCATCAGCATCGCAGAAGACGACGGCTGCGGCCCCCCTGTCGACGCCAGCGGCAAGTCCTGCACGCACGGCAGCGCCAAGGCCTTGGTTGTGCGACAACTCGAGGACGTCGGCCCCCGCCTGGTGGGCGAACTCGACGGTGGAGTCGTTGCTTCCATCGTCGACCACGAGCACCTCGACTGGTTGGCCGCACACCTCAGCCGGAGCGCGCTCGATGCAGGCCTTGATGGATGCCTCTTCATTGAACGCCGGCATGAACAACAGCACCGGCGCTACGTGTGACTGCGGCGCGTCTGCCGTTGTTTCTGGTGGAGGGTCCGACGACGGGAGTCGCAGTCTGCCGACTAGGGATGGGTTCGGGGCGAACAGTGCGATCCCACCTGCGGCAAGTGAGTACGCGGTCTTGAGGGCATGCGCGGTGATGGCGGCGACTAGGGCAGCCTCGGCGTCGTGGCCCAGAGCAACGTATGCGGCGACCGATGCGGCCTCGTAGGTTCCAAACCCCCCTGGAGCGATTGCCGCTATCTGAGCCGCGACGGCGACCGTGGTGACGAGCAGCGCGTCGGGCCATGAGGCGTCGATCCCGGCCCATTGGGCGCTCTGCCAAACCAAAACAGACTCGGCTAGCCAGGCTCCGGTCGACAGACCGAGGGCGACGGGCCCGGGCATGACGACATCGTTGTGGTTGCGACCGAGGACCAAGAGCCAGCGCCAGCCCACGGCCGCCGCTGCCACAACCGCTCCAAGCAGAACCCAGCCGAACCATCCGATGAGGTGAGCGAAAGCGGCGGGGGCAATGAGCAAACCAAGTCCGAGGACGGCGAGGATGTCGCCGGCCCTGAGCGTCACGGTCGACGCAGTAGCCGCCTGCAGGCCGATCTCCTGGCGGCGGACGACGCTGAAGATTCTCAAAGGCTCGCCCAGCCTGAACGGAAGGACGTGGTTGGCACCGAGCGCCAGGTGGATGCCGGCCAGTGAATGATCGAACCTAAGCCCGGGCAGCACACGGCACCAGGCAATTGCTCGCAGGATGAAGGCTGCTCCGAACGCACTGAGGCCGATGAGAACCCCCAGTGGTTCGTCGGCGGTCCTCTGGGCCGTCCGTGAGAGGGCGGCGCCGTCCACGGTGACCACAACAGCTACTCCGGCGCCAGCGCCTACCAGCAGCCCTATGACGATTGCGACCTTGATAGAAGAGCGCCTGCTGCCTGAATAGAAGGGGTTCACGGGTTGCACTCTAGAATGTTAGGGTAACTTTACGTCAAGTCATATGTGCCGATAACCTAACTACTCATGATCAAAGCCTGGGTGACTCTTCTTGCGGCGTTCGCTCTGGTCGCGACGGCATGTGGAGGCGACGACGGACCGCGTTCACTCGATGGCGTGGCGGCCGAGATCTATGGCGGCGAGTGTTCCTCGGCTACCGGCGACGAGGTCGTGATCTACTCAGGCCGGACCGAGAACTTGATCGAACCGGTCTTGGACGCGTTTGCATGTGAGACCGGCATCGACGTCGCCGTCCGCTGGGGCAGCTCGACCCAGCTTGCATTGTTACTGGGCGAAGAAGGGGACCGCACCGAAGCCGACGTCTTCCTGAGCCGCTCGCCCGGACCGGTGGGGTTCCTCGAGGCCGAGGGCCTACTGGGAACGATTGATCAACAGGTGCTGGACTTGGTGTCCGAGGATAACCGCAGCAGTGCCGGGACCTGGGTTGGTTTCTCCGGTCGCAAGCGGGTCCTTGTACACAACGTCGACGATGTCGCGCCCGGTGATCTTCCTGAGTCGGTCTTCGAGCTGACTGGTGAAGAGTGGGAGGGCAAGGTTGCCATCCCTGCTACCAACGGCTCGTTCGTCGATTGGTTCACCGTTTTCCGTGACCAGCACGGAGATGAGGTGGCAACCCAGTGGCTCGACGACATGGTCGACAACGATGCTCGTTACTACCCGAACAACCGATCGATCGTTGAGGCCGCTGGCCGAGGCGAGATCGAAACCGGGCTGGTCAATCACTATTACAACTACCAAGAAGTCGCCGCCGCCGGAGATGGTCACCGGGCCCTGAACCATGACCTCGCCGACGATGACATCGGATCGCTGCTCATAATCACGGCTGCCACCGTGACTGCAGCGAGCGACGATCCGGCGCCCGCCACCGCACTTCTCGAATACCTGCTGTCCGAACCGGTGCAGGTCTATTTCACCGAGGAGACATTCGAGTACCCGTTGGCCGCCGGAGTCGAGCCCGCCGCCGTGTTGCCGCCCCTCAGTGCACTTCAGATCGGGACGGTCGACTTCGACGCTCTGGGCGGCGGCTTCGAAGAGACGACTGAAATCATCGAGGCCAGCGGCATCCAGAACCAGTGAACCAACGTGCTCCTCTGGCCCTACGCCTTCTCGGCGTGGTACTGGCGGTCGCCTTCGCGTTTCCTGCCGCGTATCTGGTCTGGAGGAACTTCACCTCTGACGCCGATCCGGGTGGCCTGCTCTTCTCCGACCGCACTCTCGAACCGCTGTGGCGGACCCTTCGTCTAGCCGTGTTGGTGTCGGGTTCCGCGGCCGTGCTGGGAACGAGCCTGGCCTGGCTCACGAATAGAACCAACCTTCCGGCGCGGCGCATGTGGCGCATCCTTCTGCCGATCCCGCTGGTCTTCCCGACCTTCATCGGTGCAGCGGCTTTCATACGAACCCTCAACCCCGGGGGTCTGGCCAATGACCTCCTTTCGGGCCTGGGTGTCGATGAGACGCCCGAGCTGAGGGGGTTCTTCGGGGCTTGGCTGGTCTTGACGCTGTTTACGTATC
>JBPCTU010000229.1:0-9816 GCA_051011515.1 Acidimicrobiales bacterium | reverse complement strand
CGGCTCGCAGCCGCCTACGAGGTTGATGCGGTCGGTTAGTCGGGCCGCGGAGACAAGCTCAGGGTTCCACCAGATCAACCTCGAACATCGCCGGCCACAACTTTCCGGTGATGACCATGGTGTCACGGGTCTCGTCGTACGCGATTCCGTTGAGCACAGTGCGAAGCGGGTCCCCGCCGGAGACAAGACCCCGGGCGCTTACCATCGAAACGACGTCGCCGCTGGTCGGATCGATGACGGCGATCTGGTCGGTCTGGTACACGTTCGCCCATACCAGCCCGTCAAGACACTCGAGCTCGTTGAGGCTGCTGACGGGCGCCTCGCCCGAACGTATGTTGACCGTTCCAAGGACCCCAAAGGTCGTTGAATCCCGTCTGGTCAGGATGTCGCTGCCATCCGACATCCAGAAGTGTTCGCCGTCGTGGCAAAGGCCCCAACCCTGGCCTTCGTAGGAGAACTCCTCGATCACTTCGAAGGTGTCCACGTCGTAGACGAACGCCACCTCTTCGAGCCAGGTGATCTGCACCAATCGGTCGCCGTCGAGCGCGAGGCCTTCGGCGAAGTACTGGTCTGGGAGGTCGACTCTCCTGAGTACCTCTCCGGTTGTGGGGTCGATCTCGGTCAGTGCCGATTCGCCGTAGAGGCCGCGGCTCTCGTACAACCGGGCCCCATCGAACACCAGGCCTTGGGTGAACGATGTCGGATCGTGACCCAGCACCTCGGTTGGCTGAGCGACGACCGACGGAGCGAGTTGTGATGTCACGGCTGCCTCGGCTGGCTGAATTACCGAGTCGACCGGGGTTGGTGTGGGATCGGATGGCAGTGTGGTGGGTTCGGGGCTGGGTCCTGCTGTGGGTTGAGCCGTCGGAGCGCGGGTCTCGGCTACCACCGCGACGGGGTCGAACGACGGGCCGCTGGCCCCGCAAGCCGCTGCAATCACGCTGACCACGACGATGGTGGAGACGGCAAGTGGTCGGTTCACGCCACAACTGTGCCAGTAGATCCAGCCCAAGTGGGTGCAGTCGTCAGCTGCTCTGAGCCGGCGTTTCGCGAAGATCGATGACTCTGGGGGAGTCGCGTTCGAGCTCGGCGACTCTGCGCTCGAGGTCTGGTACCCGCGCCGCAATAAGCCGCAAGGTGGAGTTTTCAGCCTCGAGGCCGACGATGTCGGAGAACCTCGCCTTGAAATCGGCCAATTCCCGTTTTGCGATGGCTGCTTCGTCTCCGACTCTGACCAGTTCTTCGTCCCTGGCGCGTAGCTGGACCTCGAGGCGGTCGAGGCGAGCCTCGGCTTCATCCAGTTCGGAACGCAGTTCCCGCGCGCTGTTGCCACCGTCGTCCGGACCCACCGGCGTACCAGGCTCGTCAGTTTCGCGAGAGGCTGCGGTCTCATCCTTGGGGGCAACGTGGTTTCGCTGATACCAGCGGCTGGCGACCCAACCGGTCAACAGTCCGAGCGCCACCGCGCCGACCGCGATTACGACGAACACCGCAACCGGGAGCTCCATGTCACAACGATAGATGCGCGAGGGCCCGCTGCCGGCCCGCCTGGGGCCGTATTGAGCCTTGTGGCCTACAGCCTCACTACGAGGTCTCGAGAGGACGTGAAGGGTCTGCGCCCCACTCGGACCAGCTGCCGACGTACAGCTTGAGGTCGTGGACGCCGGCTTCGGTGAGGCCGAGCAGGTCGCCACACGCACTGACCCCGGAGCCGCAGTAGGCGATGACTTCGCTGTCGGCGTCGATTCCCAGCTCGGCGTACCGCTTGGCCAGTTCGGTGCCGGCGAGGAACACGTGGTTGTCCCCGACGTTGGACGAGAACGGCAGGTTCAGTGCGCCCGGGATGTGTCCGAAACGCGGGTCGATCTGGTTGGGAGTGCCGTGATAACGCTCGCGGGACCTGGCATCGACCAAGAGGACGTCGCTGGATCGCTGAGCTACCTGATCTGCGGTCACGAACCGGCCTGGATCCCATGGTCGAGGTTGGAACCGGGTCGGTTCGATGCTGGGTTGGTCGGTCTCGAGATCACCCGACCACGATTGGATTCCACCGTCGAGCACGGCCGCGGTTGTGCCAATCGACCTGAGCATCCACCAGAACCGAGCTGCTACCAGCCCGCCCGCATCGTCGTAGGCGATCACTACAGCGTCGTTCGAGATGCCCAGGCTGCCCATTGCTCGGGCGAACCCCGCGGGACTGGGCAAGGGGTGACGGCCAGTCTCGCCGGGCGGTGCGGACAGGTGCTCGTCGAGATCGACGAACACGGCCCCGGGGATGTGGCCGGCCGTGTATGCGTCGCGACCGGAGCGCCCATCCAGGTACCACCGGATGTCGGCGACCACCACGTCATCGACGTGCGCATTCAGCCACTCAGCGGTCACGAGGTGTCCGGGATCATCCCTCACTGGATCTCCTATGTGTGCAGGGTCATCGTTAGCGAGCATCTCGAGTGCCGTCAGCGCCGTTTCGCGTTGACGACAGTTCTCTGCCAGATTGTTGGTGGGTCGTTGCCCGGTCAATCCTCGTGTGCGTACTGTACTTGGCGGACCCATGGTCGAATCGAGCCACCATCCGGCTCCAGGACGCTGGATCACCCAGACCGGAGCACCAGAAAGGTCACCTGCCAGATGAAGTTGATTACCGCAGTCGTCAAACCTCACCAGGTCGAAGAAATCAAGGAAGCGTTGGCTCCCTTGGGCATCCTTGGCATGACTGTCAGTGAGGCACAAGGCTTCGGTAGGCAGGGGGGGCACACCGAGACCTACCGGGGCACCGAGTACAAGGTGGCCTTCACGCCGAAGAGCCGGCTCGAGATCGTCGTCGCCGACGATGACGTCGAGAAGGCCGTCGACGCCGTCATGGGCGCAGCCCGAACCGGCAAGATATGCGACGGGAAGATCTGGGTGAGCACGGTCGAGCGCCTCGTTCGGATTCGCACGGGCGAAGAGGGTGTAGACGCCGTCTGAGCTTGGCCCATCGCGGCCTTCGCACCGACAATCTCGGCGCACAGCCTACGGTGTGGTAATGATCGTTGAGGTGGACCTCGAAGCCGGACCCCGCGTGATCGATGCCGACGTCTTGGATGCGTTCTCGGTTGCGGCTATCACCGATGACTCCGACACAGTCGGCAGGGCGATGGGCCCCGCTGGGTATGCAGCCGAAGAACCGGGGCATGTTTGGGTGTCGGCAGATTGGATTCGGGTCAACGCCGCAGAGGCTTCGAGCGACCCCAGCTGGGCCAACCGGTTCGAAGCCATGCTCGACTACGCAGCGACAAAGAACTGGATGAACGCGTCGCGTTCTCACATCCTGGCGCACATCGAGTCCGACTAGCCACGACCGCTCCCGCAGCGAGTCGGGTCGGCGGGTGAGCGTTAGAGCCCCAAGAACTGCGCGGGGAGTGGCGGGTTCGACGCGCCCGGTGAGATTTGTCTGAGCCGGAAGTGCTAACTCATCGCGCTCGGTTAACTGCGGGGGACCGCGGTTGCATAACAAGTTGAGCGTGTGGACCAGACGCGCCCATTTCCACAGTTCGATAGGGATCGGCCTGTTGACCGGCGCCTTCGTCCTCATCGCGATCCTTGCGATCGACGCTCCTAGGACCGGATCCTTGCCGACGCTGGCCGCGGCCGAGGAACCCGACGTTCTTGGAAAGGTCGAGGTCCGGGAGCGGCAAGCGGACCCGTTGGATGGGCGAACAACGAGGTTTCCCGACGCCGCTCCCGGCCTCACACATGTGGACTCGGCAGAAACTGCCGCCCCCAGATCGGGCTACGACGTGGATCCGCCGTCGTCGGGTGAACTCGGCGAGGCGGCGCTGGCACTCGTCAGCTACGACTGGGCGCGGCGACTGCCGGGATGGACCATACGATTCGAGGATGCCGACCGCGATGTCCGAGGCCTCACGTTCTCGCGCGAACGACTCATCGAGATATACGTCAGGCCGACGGACTCCGCAGCCGACCTGGCTCGAGTGGTTGCCCACGAACTAGGACATGCGGTCGACGTGACACACAACACCGATGCTCAGCGCCAGCTATGGCGCAACTCGAGGGACCTGGATGCTTCGATTCCGTGGTGGCCTCAATCGGCAGCGGTTGACTTCGCAACCGGAGCCGGCGACTTCGCCGAGTGCTTTGCGAGCTGGCTTGTGAGCAGCGAAAGTCTCTCGCAAGTGGGGGGCGAGTGTTCGGACGAAGATCTCCTCTTGGTTGCCTCACTCGCCTGATTGGATCTTGGTGACGAGGGCGCCGCGGGCGAGGGGCGCGCTTGGCAAATGCCCACTAGTGTGCCCCACCAGTCAAAGCGTCGTAAGTGCATCTATGCCTGCTCCGGCGCCCCCAGATAGGAGACATGATGACAAGAGGCAACATCGTCCACGACGCCGAGTACTACCTCGTCGAGGAACAGAACGAGGTTGCGTGGAGCGAAGAGGACCAGGCGCTTGACGATCGCCTGACGACGCTGCGCGAAGAGCACGGAACTCCACCGAACATCGTCCACATCATGTGGGACGACACCGCATTCGGCGACATCGGTATCGACGCTCTGGCAGCTATCCGTGGCTTCGACACTCCGAACCTCAACCGCATGCGCGACGAGGGAATCATGTTCACGCGGATGTACACCGAACCGGCGTGCACACCCAGCCGCGCGGCGGTGATGACGGGTCGGCACCCAACACGATTCGGGATGGGAGCAGTCGACTGGCCGCTCATCTTCGGCGGGATCAGCGGAGATGAGGTGACCACCGCAAACGTCCTCTCGGACGCCGGATACGCCACGGCTTTCTACTCGAAATGGCATCTTGGCGATATCCCCGAGTCGTACCCGCACAACCAAGGATTCGATGAGGCGTTGTTCCTGCCTTACAACCAGGTCGGCAGCATCTGGAACGAACAGGGCGACATGCTCAACGCCGCGCCTGGCGCGGCCCACATGCGCAAAGACAACCCACACGAGATAGATGAACACGGGCTACGTGGCGATGGCTTCGTGCTGACGATCGACGCAAAGAAGGACGAGTTCACTCGCGAATGGGGTTCGCCTGACCCAGAGACGTACATGGCGGTCGATGGCGAGAGCGAGAAGCGCCTGTTGGAGTTCGTGAACCGGAACGCCGAGGCCAAGAAGCCGTTCTTCGCGAGCTACTGGCCCAACATGTTGAGCTTCATCGGCCCCCCGTCACCGCCCCAAACCCTCAACGCAGCGGGGCTGGCTGAAACCCTGCACCGCCTCGATGCGTTCATAGGACAGCTGATGGACGAGTTGGAGCGCCTCGGCATCGCTGAGAACACCCTCATCGTCTGTATGGCCGACAACGGCCCGATGGTCCACAACGCTCCGGGATACGTCGGATGGGTCGACACCATCTTCCGCGGCGGCAAGGGTGATTTCCTGGAGGGCGGCGTCCGTGTTCCCGCCTTCGCGTGGTGGCCGGGCACGATTCAGCCGGGTCAACTTGTCAACGACATCATTCACGAGACCGACTTGTTCACGACGTTTGCGCGCGTAGGTGGAGCCCTCGACAACGTTCCCACCGATCGTGTCATCGACGGCATCGACCAGACTGCACTCCTCCTGAATGGAGACGCTCACGGAAGGCGAGATTGGGTCTTCATCTATGCCGGCGATGATCTAGGTGCGACCGTCAAGGGCCGATACAAACGGCACTGGATCACCGACCAAACCGACACTGGCACCGCGGCCGTCTTCTTCGATCTGATCACCGACCCGCGCGAGTCGTCGCCCAGCCTGGTTCCATTGATCTGGCAGAGCGGCCAGTGGGACCGCATGTTGAGACGGCACTTGATGTGGATGGAGGAGTACCCGAACCGTCCCAAGGCGAGGGGCTTGCCGTTCACGGGCATCGACAACGCCCGGCCAGAGACCAAGGCGATAGCGGAGCGCTTCGAGACGCTGCGTGGCCGGGTCCCATTCGACCCCCTGGACTACATCACCAACTTCGAGCTGCCCGACAAGTACAAGCTGACGATGCGTGTCGAAGGCGTTGACTAGCGGCCCGGTGCAGGCGGGCGCGGCAGGGGCCAAAGACCGACGGGTAGTTCAGACCCAGTCAGCCTTGTCCTTGACCTCGCCCGCCTCTACTGGCCTCATGATCAGGCCGATCGCCAACCAGAGCGTTTTGGAGAACGGGTAGAGGAAAACCGGCACCGGCACGAACAAAAGCGCTGCAACGAAGACCCCGGGCCCCGCTGGTATGTCGGGGTAGGTCACTACGAAGAACGTGACCATGCCGACCAGAAGAATGCCGAAAGTGAGCACTGTGTTGATCCCAACCGCGCCCACGAAGTCGCCTTCCTCGCGTTCGAACCGCAACCCGCAACGCGGGCACGTCTCGGTCATGTAGACCCAGCGCCGGAAGAGGCCGCGTCTGCCACAGACACCGCACGCCAGCGTGGCGCCACGGGCCAACACCTTTGCCTGGTCGGCCGGTTTGCTTTTTCGCCGAGCCATCACACTTCACGCTATCGCCGCGACATACTGCTACTCCTGCAACTCCTACAACGACCGCATTCGTGCCCGTGGAGACCCACATGCTGGCAGCAGTACTCAGAAACACTGGCGACACAGACCTGGATGTCACCGATTCGATCGAACTGAACGACCCCGGAGCCGATGACGTTGTCGTGCGCATCACCCATACCGGTGTCTGCCACAGCGACGTCTCGGCAATGAACGGGACGATTCCACAGGCAGTGCCCGCCGTCCTCGGTCATGAGGGCGCGGGTGTAGTCGAGGCCGTTGGCACCGGAGTCACCGCCGTCAGCGAAGGTGATCATGTGATCGTCGCATGGTCACCGCCATGTGGCTCGTGCATCTTCTGTACAGGCCACAAGCAACCGAACCTCTGCAGCACGGTGCAATTTGGGCCGATGCTGATGCCTCACTTTCGCGAGGGCAATTCCGAGGTTCACGCGATGGCCGGGACCGGCACCTTCGCCGAGAGGACGTTGTTGCCGAAACAAGCAGTCGTCAAGATCGACCCCGATGTCCCTCTCGATGTCGCTTCACTGATCGGCTGCGGGGTCATGACCGGCGCCGGCGCAGCGATGAACACCGCGGATGTGGAGCCAGGTTCGTCGGTGATCGTCTACGGATGTGGCGGTGTTGGCATCGCTGCGATTCAGGGCGCCCGGATCGCGGGCGCCGCGGAAATCGTGGCCGTCGATCTGAACGAGGCCAAGCTCGGAGAGGCTCAACGGTTTGGAGCCACCCACGCTGTCCTGCCCGGTGACGTAGAGGCCGCGAAGGCTGAGATCACCGAGGGTCAGGGATTCGATTACGCGTTGGAATGTGTTGGCAGTTCGGTGACTATGAGGGCGGCGTTCGACGCCGTCCGCCGCGGCGGAACGTGTTGCGTCGTCGGCGTGGGTCGCGGCGACGACATGTTGTCGTTCAACGCGTTCGAGCTCTTCTTTCTAGAAAAAACTCTGGTCGGCTCCTACTACGGCGGTACCGACGTCCGGACCGATTTCCACCGCCTGTTGAAGCTCTACCGTCATGGAAAACTCGACCTCGAAGGCATGATCTCCAAGCGGATCACTCTCGATGAGATCAATCCGGCCCTCGAAGCGGTTCGCCAAGGCGAAGTGATCCGCCAGGTCATCGAGTTCTAAACGAGGCGGTCCGTTCCGAGACCCGCCATAGGGCATCATGGCTCCGTGAGTTTCCGCCTCCTGGCAGCCCTGTTGCTCCTTGCCGTCATAGCTGCTGGTTGTGGAGGTGGCAACAATGGTGACGAGGAGGCCTACTGCGACCTCATTCGTTCAGGTGTTGCCATCGCCCCAGCGGATCAGGCCGGCCAAGCTGCGGGATTCGAAGAACTGCTCGAGGTTGCCCCAGAGGAAGTCCGCGATGCCGTCCAACAGCTGCGCAATACCACCAGGGGCCTAACCGAGATCGAGGAGGTCGAGCAGCTGTTCGAAGCGGCGTTCGACCCCGACGCCCAAGCAGCGCGAATGCTGTTCAACCAGCATGCGGTCGAAGTCTGCGAGTTCGATGGCCAGGCCCTCAGCGATGATCGCCTGGGCTCGGCCGCCGATCCGCTCAACAACCTCCTGGCCTACGTCGCCAACAACTTTGTCGGAGAGGTTTGGACGACCAAGGTGCGCTACGACATCCAGCAGGGGGAGGATGCTTCGCTCGAGAGCGTGACTATCACCTTCGTTCTCGCGCCGAGCGGAAACGAACACGTCCAGGCGTGTAATGCTCTGGCCGTCTACCTCTACGAGATCGAACGCGCCGAGGGTGAGGTCACCGTCGTTGACGGCGGCGATGTGGTGGTTCGACGAGCGAGCCCAGATGGTTCCTGTCGAACCACCTGATCGGCCGTAGCGCCAGCGGTACCGATGCCTGGCGGCGTCTCATCGCCGGGGCCAGGTGCTGTATCGTTTGCGCCGAGCATTACAACTGGGAGGCACCATGGGTTATCGAGTTGTCGTCGACTTCGACCTTTGTGAGAGCAACGCCATCTGCATGCAGGTTGCGCCGGAAGTATTCGAGGTGCGCGACGACGACTTCCTCTACATACTCAACGAAACTCCTGGCGATGATCTCCGTGCCAAGGTGGAAGAGTCGGTGCAGCGTTGTCCGAAGCAGGCGATCTCGATAGCTGAAGACTGATCGCCGGCACCTCAACCTGCTCATGCAGTCAGTTGCTGTTGTTGGTGCGTCTCTAGCGGGTTTGCGGGCTGCCGAGACGCTGCGTCGCGAGGGTTTCGATGGGTCGATCACCATGGTGGGTGACGAACAACGGTCCCCCTACGACAGGCCTCCGTTGTCGAAACAAATCCTGTCCGGGGATTGGGATGCCGATCGAGCGCCTTTGGCCACGCCGGACGTCTTGGACGAGCTCGATCTGACTTGGCGACTCGGAGGCCGCGCCACGGCCCTCGACGTCGGTGCCAAATCGGTCACGCTGGCCGATGACACCACGGTTTCCTACGACGGGCTCATAATCGCCACAGGTGCGAGATGTCGGACTATTCCGGGCACAGAGTCGATGGCAGGGGTTCACACGCTGCGAACCCTCGACGACTGCCTCGCCATCCGGGCCGACTTCGAGGCCGGCCCTCAACGTGTTGTCGTCGTTGGCGCTGGATTCATCGGCGCCGAGGTTGCGGCCACCGCACGGTCCGCCGGTCTCGAAGTGACGATGGTGGAGATGGCGCCCATCCCGTTCGAACACATCCTCGGGGCGAAGATGGGCCAGGTCTGCGCCGACGTTCAGCTCGATCACGGCGTCGATTTGAGAACCGGTGTCGGCGTGAGTTCCATCGACGGTGGAGACCGTGTCGAACGGGTGGTTCTCGACGACGGCACCTCGCTCGATGCCGATGTTGTTGTCGTCGGTGTCGGGGTGGTGCCCAACACAGAGTGGCTCGAAGGTTCGGGCTTGAACCTCGACAACGGGGTGCTCTGCGACGAGTCGT
The DNA here is from genome assembly GCA_051011515.1 of Acidimicrobiales bacterium. Classification (GTDB taxonomy): domain Bacteria; phylum Actinomycetota; class Acidimicrobiia; order Acidimicrobiales; family UBA8592; genus JBPCTU01. The sequence continues at coordinate 360 of JBPCTU010000229.1, read as the reverse complement.
GTCTCGCTGGGCCTGGAATCGTTGCTGCAGGAGACGTGGCCCGTTGGCCGAACCCGCGTTTCGACGAGGTCATGCGGGTCGAGCATTGGGACAATGCAGTCGAACAAGGTGTTCATGCCGCTACCCGGCTCCTGTCGGGTGAACCGGTGCCCTATACACCCGTTCCCTGGTTCTGGAGCGACCAGTTCGACCGCAAGATTCAGCTTGCCGGACGGACACGGCCCGATGATGTGGTCGAGATAGTGAATGGGAGCATCGAGGAGCGCCGATTCGCTGCGGCCTATGGCCGTGGCGGGAAACTCGTCGGAATTCTTGGGTTCAACCGGCCGCGGCAAGTCATGCAGTACCGAGGCTTGATCA
>JBPCTU010000228.1:0-4816 GCA_051011515.1 Acidimicrobiales bacterium | reverse complement strand
GCTGACCAGCGCCATTGAGTCGGTGCGACGGATCGCTTGCTTGAACGTCTCGGCAACGAACCGATCCGGCACCCGCGGTGGCAGCACTACTGCGACCAGGACCTCACCGGGCCTGAGATCGAGACGGGCGGCGTCGACGTCGATCAGATCCCTGACCGGAACCGACCGGCTCCCGCCGGTGTCCGACACAAGTTCGATCTCCGCGTCGAGGGCCACCCAAACCGGCACCATGTCCGACAGATGATGGCACGACACCAGACCGCCACCCACCGAGCCTGTGTGGCGGACGTTCTCGTTGGCGAAATATCGCGTCTGAGCAACGAGCGCGTCAAGCGCCGCTGCGTGAGACGCACGGGCGTCACCGTCGGGCAGCTCCAGAGCGATCCGAGCGACCGCTCCGATCGGGGTGGCGGCCCGTATTTCGAGATAGCCGTCGTCACGGAGCGCCCAGCCCCGGAGCTCTGGGACATCACGCACTGAAATCGTGTGGTGGTAGTGGCGGTCGGCCTCGTCCTCGTCGTAGGCGGCATCGGTGAAGCCGGCGGTGAGCACCTGGCCATGCTCCCAGCGCGTAGAGCCACCCGCGGCCTCGAGCTGCGTTGTGTCGCCGGCAGCGGCGTAGACCTCCACCAACGCCGCGAGCGACGCGGGCCGGACATGCGAGTAAAGGACGTCGCCGCCTAGACCGGGTCGTTCGACACCCACGTCGGCATCGAGGGCTCGAGACACCTCGACCAGGGCAACACCGTCGATTCCCGCGGTACGGAAGTAGCGGTCGTAGGCGGCGCGCAACGGGGATGGAAACGCGTCCGGGTCATCCATCCGACTGCGGTATTCGCGGGCACGTTCGCGGATCGCGACAGCGGTCTCGCCATAGGCACCGTCGTAGTCGTCGCAGAGCATCTGAGCGGCCTCGGAGATGGACCGGTAGCCGGTGCAACGGCAAAGGTTGCCGTCGAGAAGTGACTCGACCTCGGCCGTCGAACGGTCCCGTCCCGCGCAGGCGCTGTCGAGCACGCTGACGATGCCTCCGGTGCAGAACCCGCACTGAGCGGCGTTTGTCGCGATCAGCGCCTCTTGCGCTGGGGTCGGCGCGTTCGAAGCGCCATGTGGTGTCGTGACCGACGCGAACGCGATGTCGCCGACGGGTGTCACGCACGACGCGACCGAGTACGTCTCGAGGGTGAGCTCGGCGCCGCTGTCCACCATGGGGCGGGTGACTATTACCCCGCAGGCGCCACAGCCACCTTCCCCGCACGCGCGCCTTCCGGCCCCGCCCACCTTGGCCTGGAGGAACTCGGCCAGGGTGTGATATCTCGACAGATCACGTGCGGTGACCTGGTACTCCCTGCCGTCAACAAACACGGGAAGCCGGTCTCGCCTGACGATGTTCGGCTTGGACGGTGTCATGTCGGGCACGGTATGCCACAGCCACGAGCGCTGCTCAGCGCCAGACCTCGCGTCCTGGACGGCCCACCGGAAGCGACCGAAGCGAGTTTCTCGGGAACCGCTCGAGGGAAGCTCGAACGGCCTGAACCTCGAGAACGGATGACCGGCCGACTACCAATGGCTCCGTGCTGGGATCGAACTTGAATCGAAGCTTCGGGCACTAGCACGCCTCCGCCAGCCTCTTGACCTCGAGCATCATCTTGCGACTCATCACGAATGAGATCACTTCGATGGGGAACCGTCCGAAGGTGAGGCGGCTCTTCCAGTCCGCGCCATAGTCGAACCGACCTCTGGTCAGTAGTCGACTGCCACCATCGGCGCGGATTGCGACGGCGAACTGCCAAGTTGACACCCCCCAGCTCTCCTCGGCTGAGACATCGGCGGGTGAGCCGTGAAGAACCAAGGCGTTCGGAGGGTCTACTAGTCGTAGGCGCATCGGTGGCACCGTTGGGTGCAGGTAGATCTCGTCGCCGACCGCAGGGTGCTGGTGCTCGGCGAGGATCTCGGTCGTGTTGGTGATCCTGCAACCGAACAGGTTCTCGAGCGTCTGATAGCTGTAGAAGCCGCCACGACCTTGTCCGATCTGGGCGATCCACGGCCAAACCATCTCGGGTGGTGCATCGACCGCGATTCCAAGCGTGTAAGACCATCTGGGTTGGCGCACGGACTCATCGCCGGGCAGTGGATCGGTCGCTTCGGTTCCTACCGTGCCCCAACGCAAGCGTCGGCGGCCGATAATGGGCGAAGCAAGCAAGTTCCACACGATGAACGCGACACCCTCGAGCGCGGCAAGGACCCCGACCCCTGGGGAAGGTGTCTGGCCCCTCCTGCGCCGGCTGGCATCGACGGCCCACCCAACCACGCCAACTTCGCGAAGCGCCGGCCGAGGCTTCACTGAACGACCATCTGCGAACTAACAACCAGGAGGGTGAGGATGCCGGTCCCCAAGTTGGCGACAGTCCAGATAGGCCGGAAGGGGTTCTTGGTAGTCGCGTAGTGGTCGCCGTTCGCGCGATGGCTCCTTGTCCAAGCCCAGAAGCCGAGCGCGTGGTAGGTGAGGATCGCGCCTGGAATCCAAGCCCAGGCGTACGCCCACGAAGCATCCATCAGCAGTCCGATTCCAGCGATCCCGTATGTCCATCCGACCAACACGTCTGAGGTGGCGATCGCATGCTCGTAGGTCCTGTGTTCCGAGCGCATACCGGCTTCCTGGAGTCCCCATTTGGTGGCAAGGTCCCAGTTCAGCAACGAGGTCAGCTGAGCCCCGAAGTGAACACCGAACCCGACGACCAACACCAACAAACCGGCCAGAACGTTCGCTCCGGGAAAGATCTGGTCCATCGCCTCGTGCTCCCGCAGCTCAGAACTCGGCTCCGCCCACGCGGACCGTCGAGTAGGCGAGCGCCAGCGCACCCCAATAGATGAAGAAGCCCCAGTAGTAGGTGAAATACTTCAGCGGCCCACGCGAGGGGTACACGTAGTCGCGCTCCACAAACCAAAGGATCACGTTGATGTACAGCGAGATCGCTCCGGCTGCGCCGAAGAGGACAAAGCCCCAGGACTCGCTGAGCGCTATTCCGACAGCACCCATCACGAATGCCGGGACGACGACAAGCCAATCGGCCCATGCGGCGCCGAGCGACAATCGGAAATGGGTCGTATTTCGCCAGTCTTCTTCGGTGCCGATCAGCCACTCCTTCGATCGTTCACTCTCGGGGCTCAGCAGAAAGGCCAGCTGAACCAACGTCAAGGGCGCCAACGTGAGCAGGCCAAAGATGACCAGCACCCACGTGACAACGGTTGGATCCATCGCATCCTGCCTCACAGCTCCCGACGACGTCTCCCGCAAGGATCGCCAAGGCCCACCGGCTCCGGCAGGGCATTTGGTCCCGGTGGGTGACTGGCTGGCCTGGCCTTGTCGTCGGTGGATGTGCGTGGACCTCCACGGATAGGTGTGAAGACTCGTTCCCTTCAACAGGCTCGTCGAACGCCAAGTTCTGTGAGCTCGCCCCAAACGCCTCCCAGGCCAGGAGTGGGACTTGAGAGAAACGTTCTGGATGAAGGATTCCGATGACCGATGAGCGCACATAGGCTGCGGTGATGTCGGAGTCGACGAACGAGACGCTCATTACGCTCAGCACTGATCAGCTAGAGCGTCTCCAGTCCTTTGGTGTGATCGTCGAAGCGCCCGCAGGCACAGTTCTGGTCGAACAGGGAGACCGCGATCCTGATCTCCTCGTAGTCCTCGAGGGCGCGATCGAAGTGTTCGACATCCACCCCCAGACCAGACAGGAGACGTCGGTCGGGGTCGCGACCTCCGGCACGTTCATGGGAGAACTGAATGTGCTGTCCGGCGAGACCACGTTCGTGCGTGCTCGCACGAACGTTCCCAGTACCGTGCTCCGAGTCAGCGGCGACGGGCTCCGCCAGCTAATGGCGACCGACAGCGACCTTGGCGATCTGATCTTCGGCGTACTCGTCGCCCGCCGCGACTACCTGCTTGAAAGCGATCTTTCTTCGACCGTTCGCATCGTCGGATCGCGTCACTCACCCAAGACCCTGGAGCTCATCAGCTACGCACGACGGATGCGCGTGCCGCACAGCTGGCTCGACCCCGACGAGGACGAGTCTCTTGACGCCAGTCTTGCCGGGGCTGGATTCGCCCGGTCAGACACTCCATTGGTCGCCAGCCCAACGGCAGTGCTGCGTCGACCCACCGTGGCGGAGTTCGCCGAACACCTTGGATTGATCTACCAGCCCACCAGCTTGCGCATCCACGATGTCGTGATTGTCGGTGCCGGACCGGCTGGGCTGGCGGCGGCGGTCTATGGAGCTTCGGAGGGGCTCGACACGTTGGTGATCGACTCGGGTGGTGTCGGTGGACAGGCTGGGACCAGTAGCCGCATCGAGAACTACGTGGGATTCCCGACGGGTGTGTCAGGCAGCGAACTCGCCGAACGCGCCGCTCTGCAAGCCCAACGTCTCGGGGCAAGGATCACGACTCCGGCGCATCTACGTTCCGTCGATGCAGTTTGTGACGGCTACCGGCTCACGCTCGACGACGAGTCGGTGCTGATGACCCGAGCAATCCTCGTTGCGGTCGGCGTGCAGTATCGCAAGCTCCCACTCGAGAGGTTGGAGGTGTTCGAGGGTGCGGGTGTCTACTACGCGGCCACCGACCTCGAGGCCCGTGCGTGCGGCGCCAGTCCGGTCACGGTCGTTGGGGGCGGCAACTCTGCCGGCCAAGCCGCTGTCTTCCTGGCGCAGCAAGGGTCTCAGGTCACGATCACGGTCCGCGGCCACTCGCTCCACTCGTCGATGTCGGCCTATCTGATCGACCGCATCGAGGCGTCGCCAAAGATTGAAG
>JBPCTU010000227.1:0-10421 GCA_051011515.1 Acidimicrobiales bacterium | reverse complement strand
TCGGGCCGGATTCAAGAGCCCGGCATGCAGCAGTGTTCGCCTACACCCTCGAGGACGGTCTCATCGGTGGTCTGGTGCGGACCCAGCAACTGTTTGGTCGGACTTTGCCGATCCATCACGAGTACGCCGCAAGTCAGGGCGTACGCGAGGACGTGTTGTTGGACTGAACGGGTTCAGTCCGCCAGCGATTGAACCCGCCACTCGTTGGTTGCACCGACCTGGTTGAACGTGAAGACGTGGAGCCCGTCCACTCCGAACTGAAGCAGATCTTCGCTGAGCGGCTTGAGTAGATCGTTGGGGTCGTAAGAGGTGGCGGTCATGAGCTTGGTGATCGCGGTGCGGTTCTTCCTGAGATAGCTGAGCGATGCTCCGATACCCAGTCGTGCACCCATTGTGAGCAGCTTGGTTCGATCGACAACACCGGGGATGCCGAGGTGAATCGGTAGATCGATGCCTTCCTCGCGGATCCGCCGCATCCACTTGGCGATGGTGTTGGGGTCGAAACACATCTGAGTGGTGCAATACCCGTCGATGCCTGCCTCTGCGAACATCGCCTGTTTGTCTCTGAGGGCCCGCGCGACAACCTCGTCGGACAACAACGCGTGCCCATCAGGGTACGCCGTCACTCCGATGGTCTGGAGCCCATGGTCGGTGTCGAGCAGGTCGGAGATGAACTCCACTGCCCCGAGGTACGCGCCCGACTCTTCCGAATCACCGCCCACGACGAACATTCGATCGATTCCTGTACTGCGGCACCAGGAAGCCAATTCAATGGTGTGGTTACGGTCGCGAACAAGCCTTGCTGCGATATGCGGGATGGGCTCGAAACCAGAGGTCTTGAGCTCTTCGGTGACACGGACGGTTTCGTCGATGCCCTTGACGGGGGAGCAGGTGACCGACACGGTTGCCCCTACTGGCAGTTCGTCGATGGCGGGAGGCAGGGTCTTGAGCGGGACCACCTCGAAGGTCATGGCCTCGATGAGGGCTTGACGATGCTGGCGGGCCTCGGAGGACTCATCGGAAACTCTGCGCCTGGCGAACATGAATCTGCCTCACCTCGTCGAACCCGGCTGGACGTCGAGCCCGTCTGGCCTCGCCCGCCCCGTCCTGCCGCCCATCATAACTAACTGTTCCGCATTATGGAAGTGTTCCATCATACGGAATCGTCGATTCAAACGCCGGCTTGGGGTTCGCGAGCGGTGAAGGTCAGGTGGGTTGACGCAGAGGGGATGCGAGCTCGGCCGTGACGGCGCTACGCACCTGTTGGTCGAATGCCGCCACATGCGCTTCGACCAGGCCGGCGGCCCCATCACCATCGCCGGCGCTGAGTGCTTCGAGAATCGCGCCATGTTCCGCCACCGCATGCCCCATGTCGGCGATCTCGGCCAGATAGAGATGCCAGAGACGGTCGGATTGCGCGTAGAGCATGTCCAACGTGTCCACCATGAAGCGGTTGCCGGCGGCGTCCCACATGACCTCGTGGCACGTTCGATCGATCTTCATCAACTCGACGTTGCTCAGCCCTGCCAGCTCCTGTCCGAGCACTTCGGCCATGGCCTCCCAGTAGCTGGCATCACCTCGAGCTGCCGCAAGGCGAGCCGCGTAGGGCTCCAAGACCGCTCGGGTTTCGAACAACATGGCCAGCTCGGACACCTCGATGCCCGAAACGAACATCCCTCGCCTCGGTATCACCGTGACGAAATGTTCCCGCGCCAACCGCTGGAGCGCCTCTCGGATCGGGGTCCTTCCAATACTGAGATCGCGTCGGAGGTCGTCCTCCCGGAGAACATCGCCCGGCGCAAGATCCAACCGCACGATCATCTCTCGGAGGCGGAAGTAGGCCTGCTCGCCCAGAGACTGTTCCTGCATGACTCCTGGGTTGCCTCCCTCTTCTGGGTGTTGCTGGCGGACGTGTTGGACGGATCAGCGACACCACCACTCGGGGGGTTGCCCCACGGATCAGTCGCGTTTAAGCTCGCCGCTGATACATCAGTGATATATCACTGATCACCAGAAAGTCAATGCAAGGCGGTGCACGGCAAGTGCAGTTAATCGAGTGTCGAAGTGAGACTCCAGAGAGCGGAAGACGTAGAAGAGGTAACGCGTGAGTGAATTCCCCACCTCGGCCCGAGTGGTCGTCATCGGAGCCGGCATAGTCGGCAACTGTCTCGTCGGTCACCTGTCGCGCCTTGGATGGACCGACATGGTCCTGATCGACAAAGGACCGTTGCCGAACCCCGGAGGGTCAACCGGCCACGCGTCCAACTTCATCTTCCCGGTCGACCACAACAAGGAGATGGCTCTGCTGGGAGAGCAGAGTGCGAATCAGTACCGGGACATAAACCTTTCTGTCGATTCCGGCGGCATAGAGGTAGCCCGCACCCAGGAGCGCATGGACGAGCTGCAGCGTCGTATGACCTCAGCGACCGCCTGGGGTATCGAGGCCCATCTGCTCGAACCCAGCGAGGTGAAGGAACTTGTTCCCTTTATCAACGACGAAGTCATCCTCGGCGGTTTCTACTGCCCCACAGTGTCGGTTGTCGATTCGCTAGAGACGGGCACGGTCATGCGCAAGGAGGCCATCGAGAACTCCGGCCTACAGGTCTTCGCCAATACCGAAGTGCTCGACCTGGTCACCGAAGACGACGCAGTGCCGGGCATGCGGCGGATAAAGGCCGTTGTCACCGACAAAGGCACGATCGAGAGCGAGTACGTCGTCATCGCCAGCGGAGTCTGGTCCAACCGCATCGCGAACATGGCCGATGCCTACATCCCACTTGTACCCGCAGTTCACCAGATGGCCGATGTCGGCCCGATGGATGTGCTCGTCGAGACGAACAACGAGATCGGGTATCCCATCGTTCGCGACATGGACACCTTCTGTTACGAGCGCCAGTCCGCGGGCTCGATGGAGGTCGGGTCCTACGCCCATCGCCCGATCTTCCATCATCCCGACACCATCCCGTCCAACGAAGAGGCAGCACTCTCGCCCACCGAGTTGCCCTTCACCGCCGACGACTTCGACCAACAGATGGAAGAGGCCATCGACCTCATGGACATGCTCGGCGATGCCGAGATCAAGTATGCGATCAACGGGCTGCTGAGCCTGACGCCTGATGCCATGCCGTGCCTCGGCGAGATCCCCGATGTCCGAAACCTCTGGTCGGCCGCAGCGGTCTGGGTCAAGGAAGGGCCTGGCATGGCCCAGGTGGTCGCCGAGTGGATGACCCACGGATACCCGCGGGTCATAGACGCACACGGCGCCGACATAGCCCGCTTCTACGACCAAGAGCGCAGCGATGAACACATCTGGGCCCGCGCCGCGGAACACTTCAACAAGACCTACGGAATCGTGCATCCCTCCGAGCAGTGGGAGAGCGAGCGTGAGCTCAAGGTCAGCCCGTACTACTCGCGCGAACAAGAGCTGGGTGCGGTCTTCTACCAAGCTCGGGTCTGGGAGCGGCCGCAGTGGTACACCTCCAACAGCGACCTGGTCGAGCGTTACGGGCTGAGCGAACGCGAGGTGGAGTGGGACAACCGGTGGTGGTCTCCCATCATCGACGCAGAGCACCTCAACATGCGCGACAACGCCGGCTTGGTGGACCTGACCGCATTCCAGATCTTCGATCTCGAAGGCCCAGGTGCTGTTGAGTTCGCCGAGTACCTGGCGGTCAACAAAGTCGACAAACCCGTCGGGTCAACGGTCTACACGCCCTGGTTGACGCCTGACGGCGGGTTCCACTCCGACCTCACCATGATGAGAACCGGACCGGACTCGGTGCGGGTCGTTACCGGTGCCTTCGATGGCGGACGCGACGAGTTCTGGATCAAGAAGTGGATGCCTCAGGACGGTTCGGTGACCTTCACCAACCGCACCGAGGAGATGACCACCCTTGGTCTCTGGGGTCCCAACGCCCCCACGATTCTGGGCGAACTGACCGATCAGGATCTCACCCAGGAGGGCTCGCCTTACGGGTCTATCCGAGAGATCGAGATCGCGGGAATCGCCTGCACGATCTTCCGTATCTCATATGTCGGCGACACCGGTTGGGAGATCTACACCAGCTGGGACGACGGCCCGGCGTTGTGGGACGCAATCATGGCAGCGGGTACCAACCATGGACTCCGACCCTTGGGTCTGGGGGTTTACGCCACGACGGGGCGAATCGAAAAGGGTTACCGGCTCATGGGGGCAGAACTCGAGAGCGAGTACAACCCTGTCGAAGCGGGCTTGGCCCGGCCAAAGGTGAAGGCCGCCGATTTCATCGGCAAGGAGGCCTATCTCCAAGCACGCGAGTCCGAACCGGCAGCGGTGATGTGCACGCTCATGGTCGAAGACAACACCGACAGCCAGGGTCGTAAGCGCTACATGCAAGGCGGCAACGAGCCGATCCTCACCCAAGACGGTGAGCGCATCGTCGACTCTCATGGCCGAGTCAGCAGAGTGACCACGGCGGGGGGTGGACCGTCAGTCGGCAAACACCTGTTGCTGGGTTACCTCCCGTCCGAGTACGCCGTCATCGGAACCGAGCTTTGCGTGATGTACATGAACGAGCTCTTCCCGGTGACGGTTGCGGCCACCACCGGATCGGTGTTCGACCCCGACGACTCACGGCTGAAGAGCTAGGTGCTCTCGTGCCGATCAGACACCTTGTAGGAAAGGGGCACGGTTGAAGATCCTCGTGTGTGTAAAACGAGTGCCTGCGCCGGGCGCCAAGATCAACGTGACCGAAGATGGCCTAGCCGTCGACACTGCTCACCTGGGCTTCACCACAAGCCCTCATGAGGAGTGCGCCCTCGAGGAAGCGGTGCAGATCGTCGAACGAGACGGTGGTGAAGTCACCGTTCTCACCGTTGGACCGCCAGAAGCCGAGGAACAGCTCCGCTATGCCGCCAGCGTCGGGGCGAACAAGATCGTGCTTGTACCTACCGATGGTTCGCAGTGGGACCCCCAACGGACGGCCGCCGCGATCAACGAAGCCATTGCCTCTCTGGAGGACGATGGCGAGTTCGATCTGATCCTGTTCGGCAACGAGAGCGCCGACACCGGTGGGTTCCAGGTCGGGGTGCGTGTGGCTCATCGACTCGACCGACCGATCGTCAACGCCATCAAGGGCATCGACGTTGAGCCAGGCTCGGTGACCGCTCGCCGGGAGATCGACGGTGGGTTCGAGGTATACGAACTGCCTCTACCTGCGGTCCTCGGCGTGAAAGAGGGAATCAACCTCCCGAGATACCCGACCATGAAAGGTCGACTGGCGTCCAAGAAGGCCGAGCTGGCCTCGGCGGAGGTCGACCCACCCGTTGGCGGACAAGCCCTCATCGGCCTTCGCCGGCCTGCCGAGATGGTCTCGGAAACCGAGATCCTGGGTACCGACGCCACGGCGGCTTCAGCTGTGGTCGACATTCTCGAAGAGATCGGAGTGTTGTCGTGAGCCACCTCCTGGTCGTACTCGAACACGACAGAGGCCAATGGGCCGAGGCCAACGACGAGGCGCTGACTGCAGCCAGACGCCTCTCAACCGACATGGGTGCCGATCTGCACGGCGCCCTCGTCGGCGACGGTGGCGCAGACCTGGTGCAGAACGCTGCTGCTGGTGGGTGTGCGGTCGTCCACGTCGTCAGCCACGACCTGCTCAACGATTTCGGGCCCGAAGCCAATGGTGAGTCTCTGACTCAGCTGATCTCCCAGAGCCAACCAGAAGCGGTAGTTGCAGTGGGAACAAGCCGCGGCAACGAGGTCATGGCGCACATCGCTGCGAGGCTGGACGTTCCCTTCGTGGCCAACTGCCAACAGATCGAACCGACCGACGACATATGGTCGGCAACAAGGGTGCAGTGGGGCGGATCGCTGCTGGAGGACGCGGAACTCGAAGCTCCGATCAAGCTGGCCAGCTACGCCCACCATGCGGTGGCCGCGCAACCTGCCGACGAACCCGGTACCGGCACCGTGCTCGAGTTCACCCCCGACCTCGATCCGTCTCTTGCTCGTACGATCGTGCGCGACCGCGACGTGCAGACTGCAGGCGTCACCCTCTCCACGGCGCAAGTAGTGGTTTCGGGAGGTCGCGGTGTCGGGTCCGAGGAAGGTTTTGGAGCCCTCGAAGAGCTCGCCGCCGAACTCGGCGGCAAGGTCGGATGCTCCAGAGCTGTCACCAACCTTGGTTGGCGCAACCACACCGATCAGGTCGGCCAGACCGGCACTCGGATCGCGCCCGAGATCTACATCGCAACCGGCATCTCCGGAGCAATCCAGCACTGGGTCGGGGCCATGGCTTCGAAGCGGATCCTGGCCATCAACACCGACCCCGAAGCGAACATGGTCGTCAAAGCCGACTACGCCGTTATCGCCGATCTCCACGAAGTGGTTCCGGCGATCACCGAGGAAATTCGTCGACGGAAAGCCTGATCCGCATCAATCGGTGCGACAATCCAGGCATGTCGTCTCAGCCGGCTGGTTCCAGATCCGTGGGCTCGCCGGCGTCGCTGCCGACCTCACCCCCGAACGGCCAGGCCGACATCGAGGCGTTCCTGTTACAGGATCTACCGTCGATGGGCCCGCCGCCACGCGGCGAGGACGGACTGGCACGATCGCGTCGCTTCTTCGACCTCGCCGATTCGCCACAGGACTGGGCCCGTCAGATTCACGTAGTGGGCACCGCCGGCAAAGGCACGGCGACCGGAGCCATCGTCGCTCGCCTTGTGGGAGCCGGGGCGTCTGTGGGCGCACATCTGTCGCCCCATGTGTACGACCTACGGGAACGTTTCCTCCTGAACGGCGCACTCCCATCGTGGCCCGAGGTCGACCAGGCGCTCGAAGAGCTCTGGCCGGCCGTAGAAGAACTGACGCGTGCCGAGGGCCGGCCGCCGAGCTTCTTCGAGCTGACAACCGCCCTGTCGTGGGTGATCGGTCGACGGGCCGGCGTGGACTACCACGTGACCGAGGCCGGCATCGGCGGCGCTTTCGATGCCACAAACGCGATAAGTCGCGTCGACAAGCTCACCGTGGTCATGCCCATCGGCTACGACCACATGGAAATCCTTGGCGAGGACCTCGAATCCATCGCCGGCAACAAGGTGGCGGTGATCCCACCCGGCGGCATCGTCATCATTGCCTCCCAGGAACACCAGACCGCTGAGCGGGTGATCCACGACGCCGTCCACGAACGAGGGGCAACACCGATCACCGTCGACCCGTCCGACAATTGGGCAGACCAAGCCGAGGCCGTCGCCGACGCCGTCACCCGAGAGTTGGCTCGTGACAACCCCGATCTCGACACCAACACCGTCTCCGCAGACGCTCACCTGCCGGGCCGAATGCAGAGGATCGAGACCGGCGACCGAGTCCTGATCCTCGACGGCGCTCACAATCCGATGAAGCTAAGAGCGGTGAGAGCCAGCCTCGAAGACCGTGCCACCGTCCTGGTGGCCGCGTTGAGCCAGGAGAAGGATCTCGATGCGTGCGCGGCCGAGCTGGCCGAGCTGGCCGACATCGTCATCGCGACCGACTTCACAGTGACGGCGGGCGACAGGGTCGTGCGACGATCCTTCACCGCAGATGAACTCGCCACCGCCGTCAAGCAGCAACGACCGGAAAGCGATGTCCGGACGATTTCGGGCATAGAAGAGGCCGTTCGCGCAGCCCTCGGCCTGGCTGAGCCTGGCGAGACGGTCGTCGCCACCGGCTCATTCATGATGCTGGAGCCGGTCCGAGACGCAGCCTCTGCGGTCGGCTAGACCCAGCGGCACCAATCGTCGAGCGGCATCCGGTCCGATACGAGGTCATTCACCGGATTGTCTGGATCGTGATGACCAACCGCCATGCCGCAAAAAAGCATCTCCTCATCGGGCGCGCCAACGAACTCGGCGATGCTCCGCCCATAACTGGCCCAGCTCTCCTGGGGACATGTGTCGAGACCTGCTTCTTGGGCCAGCAGCATGAAGGTCTGCAGGAACATGCCCAGATCAGACCATTGCGGCGGCCCCATGCCGCGGTCGATGAAACAGAAGAACCCGCAGGGCGCGTCGAAGAAGGTGTAGTTGCGCGCCACGTGGCCAAGCCGAGCCGCCTTGTCGTCGCGCGGAATACCGAGCTTTTCGTACATGGCTTCGCCCACCGCGAACCGATTGGTTCGGTACGGCTCCCACAGGCTGGCTGGGTACACCGCGTACTCGGGTTCGTCGAATGGTCGGCCAGCCACGAGGGTTTTCAGGTCTCGCATCCGGTCGCCGTTGACCACATACACCCGCCATGGTTGGACGTTGCCGCCCGAGGGCGCCCGCGAGCTCGCCTCGAGGAGCTCAGCCATGGTGCTGTCAGCAACCGGAGTGGACAGGAATGACCTGATCGACTTACGCCGGCTGACCGCTTCATTGACGTTCATTGGATCCCTTTGCGTATGAGTTTGAACCGATGGCCACTCGCCTCCTCGGCGGGTCACCTGTTGCTCCAGAAGCATGCCACCACGTGGCCTGGGCTGCGCGCTGCTCGCGGTGGCATGATCGTGGCAGTCGACCCCTTCTACCTGGCCGCCATATCCACCACTGTGTTCCTTCATGACTGACAATCCGACAGACCCGAGTTCTGGGCGACGAGATCTGAAGACGATCGAGGTTGCGGTCGCTGGGGCACTGGCGGAGGGAGAGGTGATCGAGGATCTGCTCCACACGATGCTCGGACCAGAGGCGACCCCCCAACACCTACAGCGCCGAGGTATGGAACCATTCAAGGCGACCTACACCAAGTGGCACGGGCTGTGGCGAGCCCGGCGAGCCAACGCGCGCAGCACATCAGTTCCGGCTCACCAGGTCGACGCCGCGATGTGTGCAGCAACGGACTTCTCCCAGGCACTGTCGTCGTTGGAGCCATCGGTATCGATCGGCGCCCACCCCGAGGTCGTGTTGGTTGCTCCGCCAACCGACGCCGTCCATAAAGAATGGGCCCACAGACTGGACGACCGCCAAGCGATAGGACCGATCTACAACGAGGTCCGCAGCGCGCTGGGCACCCTCGCTGCCGCCCAAGCTCGTCTTCGGTTGATTCGGTCTCGGACGACGCCACCGTCACAGAGCACTGACCAATAGCCGAAGTCGCAGAGACAGGACGCGACAGCGCCGAACCAGTCGGGCGGCAGAAGATCCCGAGTTGGGGAAGAATGCGGGCATGACGTCACCAATTCGCTGGGGAATCATCTCGACCGCCGCAATTGCCGAAAACCACGTCGTCCCGGCTCTGCACGCTGCCGCGGGACACGAGGTCGTGGCCGTTGGATCGCGGGATGCGGATCGAGCCTCGCAGTGGGCGCGCAACAACGGCATTCCGAAGGCCTATGGCTCATACGAGGAGCTGTTGAACGACGACGAGGTCGAGGCCGTGTACAACCCGTTGCCGAACCACCTCCACGTCGACTGGTCCATCGCCGCCCTGCGTGCGGGCAAACACGTGTTGTGCGAGAAACCACTTGGGTGCGACCAAACCGATGCCCAAAGGCTGGTCGACGTCGACGATGCACACCCCGAGCTGGTGACGATGGAAGCGTTCATGTACCGCTTCCATCCGCAGTGGATCGCGGTACAAGAGATGGTCGGGAGTGGCCGCATTGGTGAGCTGAAGACCATCCAGACTTGGTTCTCCTACTTCAACGACGACCCAGCGAACGTACGCCACAACCCCGACTGGGGCGGCGGCGCGTTGTTGGACATCGGCTGTTACCCCATCTCGCAGGCTCGGTGGCTCTTCGGCCGCGAACCTGAACGGGTGGTCGCCACGATCGAGAACGACCCGGCGTTCGGGACCGACAGGCTGACTTCAGGGATGCTGGATTTCGGGTCCGGGCAATCGGCGACGTTCACCGTCGCCACACAGCTCGAACCATTTCAACGAACTCAGGTGGTCGGGACCAACGGCCGAATCGAGATCGACATCCCGGTCAACTCGCCCCGAGACACCCCAACTATCGTGACGGTGACCACTGGCGGCAATCGAGAGGCCATGGAGTTCGGGCCTGTCGACCAGTACGGCTGCCAAGCCGACGCTTTCGGGGCGGCGGTCCGCGGCGACAAGGTGGCTCCAACACCACTCAGTGATGCAATCGCGAACATGGCGGTCATCGACGCGCTGTTCCAGAGTGCTTCCGACCGGACCTGGGTGACTCGCTGATGGGGGATGGAACCTATTACGAGCGGGCGTATGACCTGACCGAGGACAAAACCAAAGAGTTCTATGCCGGCTGGGCGTCCACCTATGACGCTGAGCTCATCGACGCGAATGGTTATGCCCACCCGGCCCGCTGCGGTGAGGCGATGCAGCAGTACGTACCCGATCGCGCCAAACGAGTCCTCGATCTCGGCTGCGGCACGGGGTTGGTTGGCTCGGTGCTCGACGTGCTGGGATACGACTCGATCACTGGGTGCGACTACTC
>JBPCTU010000226.1:0-8237 GCA_051011515.1 Acidimicrobiales bacterium | reverse complement strand
CGCCCGATCGCGCCACAACAAGTTGGTCAGGTCAGACATCGGCTAGCTCGACAGGCCCTGGAAGACCAGATCGGCGACCAGTTGCTTCGACGCGTCAGTGCTCATGGAGTGGCCGACGCCAGGGACGAAAGCAAACTCGGCATCCCAGCGTGCTTCGATTAGAAGGGCAGTGACGACCTGCATCACCTCGGCGAAGCTCACCTCGCCGTCATCGAGCGTGCCTGACTCAGCGAAGGCATCGGCCCATACACCTTCGGGGTCGCGTAGTCGGATCCAGTCCGACTCGAGATATGAGGCAGCTTGCAGTGGCCGCACCGTGTCTAGCGCGATGTTCTGGCCTGAGAGGATGCGGATGCGGGTCGAGGTCGGCTCGCTCAGGTGATCCCAGGGCACGATCCTGTTGATGTAGTCGGGATCATCGGCGAGGACGGAGTCCCAGATGCTCGGCACCATGAACCAGTCGTTTTCGAACATGATGGTCGTCGCGATCGGCGCTTGGGTGGGCGGGGCGACGCAGCCGGCGATCGTGTCCGTTGTCGGAGAAAACGTCACGGCATTGGCCGGCAGAGTGCCGGTCACGTCGCCGATAACGGCGAGTCTGCTCGGATCGGCACCGAACGACGCAGCCAGATCAACTGCCGCCCACACCGCACAAGGCCCCTCCTCGCGGTACCAACGCTCGACCTCGGCCGCGAGGAACCCCATGTCGGTCATCGATAGCGATGCTCCGTACGCCGGGGCGACCACGACCGCTCCGCGTTGGGCCACGATCGTGGCAAGACTCGCCACGCTGTCCTTGCTGCGCCCGAACACCGGGTTCGAATGAAACACAACCACCAGCGGCAGGCCCTGTCCGCCATCGGGGTGATAGACGTCGAGCCGCAGCACGTCGCCGTTTGGCGCTTCGTAGTACGCCAGGTCGGTCTCGATCACGACATCTGACCCTTCGGTCGCAAGCGTTTCGTCAGCGGCGGGCTCGCGAGTCGCGATGTCATCACGGCCTGGGGTGTCGCCGCTACAGGCGGCCCCCACTAGCGCGGTTGCCAAGATGACTCCAACAACGCCCAGACGCATCCCTCACCTCTTTCCCGATGTTCGATGCCAACGCAATCGAACTCGTTCACCCCTAAGAGGCACCAACCCCGCGATCGCGCCACAAGGTCCGCCCAGAATCGTCGACTCTGCCGAATCAGGCCGCTTTCCGGGACGTGTCAGCGGTCAGGGGGCGGCGAGCGCTTCATCACCACCCTCGGGGCGCTCGGATTAGCCGTGGAGCCGCGGCCGGATTCCATCAAAGCCAATGTTGTAATTCTCAGTACAAGTCGGGTAGGCGGGATTTGAACCCACGACCTCCTCGTCCCGAACGAGGCGCGCTACCAACCTGCGCCACTACCCGTGTTGGTCAGATGAGCGTATCGGCTTGGGTCGGCGGGCCACCACGGAAGGGGTGTCCAGCCGGATGCGGGGTTACCTTTGTCGCCATGATCCAGCGATCGCTGGCTGCTCGCATCGCTGTCGTGGTCATGGTGGCGGCGGTCCTGGGTAGTGCGTGCGCCACATCCCTCGACATCGAGACCCAACCCCGCCCTCCGGAGCCAACCCAGACCGCAGTTCCGACTGCCACGCCGACAGCGCGTCCAACGGCGACGCCCGAGGTGTCGGCTGCCGGCATCCAGGTTGGGCAGTGTTTCACGCTGGAGGAGCTTCGTTTGGTGGGCGGCACACCCTTGTCGTGCAACGAACTCCACATCGCTGAGTTCTTTGCGGTGACGCATCGGGAGGAAGGTGCTGAGGCGTCATGGCCTGGACTCGAGGTCATCCAGGCCGAGGCCAGTGACTATTGCAACGATCAGTTTGCGGTCACCAACGGTGTTGCCGGCGAGGTCAGTGCGTTGGAGATCCTGTTCTTCCGACCCGACCCCGATACCTGGGACAACGGTGACCGCCAAATTGCGTGTTTCGTCCAGTTCCCCGAACCCACGACCGAGACACTGGGGTCCATCGATCCCCAGCGGGCCTTCGGGTTGGTATCCACCTTCGCGTTACGCACCGGTGACTGCATCACGACTCCGAGCCTGGTCACCGAGGTTGCGGTCGAGCTGGCAGCCTGCACGGATCCCCACCACTTCGAGGTCTTCGAGTCGGTGCGGATGCTCGAAGGCGAGTACCCGGGTGATGACTTCGTGGCGGTTTTCGTCGATGACACCTGTGGACCATCGTTCGAGGCGTACGTCGGAGCGCTCCGCGATCAAACGAGCTTGCGCGTCGAACGACTCTTCCCAACAGAGCAGAGCTGGACCGACTGGGACGACCGGTTGGTGAGTTGTGTGATCGCCTCGGCCGAACCGACGGTTGGATCAGTCGAGGGGTCCGGACTCTGATGCCGCGTCCTGCCGCCAACTTTCGACGTTCGCATGCGCTGCGGCCAGGAGACCGCTGAGCTCTTCTCGAGACGCCCCGCTTCTTATGGTGACCGACAATCCCAATACGAAGATCATGAGCATGTGGCTGTGGTGGGTCACCTGATCCGGGTCCAGTTCTCCGGTCTCGGCAGCCCGCTGAACCAGCGCGTGAAGCGCCGTGGCCATTCGCTCTCGATACAGCTCTCCCATGGAGGTCATGGTCGGGTCGTCGCCGCCCAGCTCGGCTGACGTATTCACCGCCATGCATCCGTGGCGGCCCATATCGGTGTCCAGCTCCGCCTCGACGAAGTCCAAGAAGGCATGGATCGAGTCGACACCGCCGCCAGCGGCTTCGGTCAGGGTCTCGAGCATGCTCGTCCGGTTGTTGATGTATCGCTCGAGTATCCGGTTGAACAGCTCCTGCTTCGAACCGAAGGTGTTGTACAGGCTCGACTTGTTGAGACCAGCCACCTCGGAGATGTCCGCGACCGAGGTCGCTTCGTAACCCTGCTCCCAGAAAAGCCTGGTCAGAGCATCCAACACCTCTTCCTCGTCGAACGTTCGCGGCCGTCCTCGGCCCCGGGTCGCGGTGGTTGTCATGGTTCCAACATAACAGGTTCGACGAATATTGGAAGGGTCGGTAAAAAATTCATTGACATTTTCGGACTGATCGGTCCATAGTCTCTCGAGAACCAATGAACCAAACAGTCCAATATTCGGTCCAGAGAGGTCCGAACCCAACAAGGGGCAAACCAATGAGCGAAACCCTCGACTCAATCGAGCCAAACGCCGGCCAACCCGCTCAGGGGTACGCCGAAGAAGGCGATCCCAGGAAGTGGCTGATCCTCGCGATCATGTCGATCGGAACTCTCATCGTGTTCCTCGACCTGACTGTGGTGAACACAGCACTCCCGAGCATCTCGCGTGACCTTCAAGCGTCCACCTCCGACCTGCAATGGGTCGTCGACTCCTACGTGTTGGCGCTCGCAGGTCTACTGATGCTCGCCGGCTCCATAGGGGACCGATACGGACGCAGACGCTGGATGACATTCGGGCTGGTGGTCTTCGCCCTCGGCTCAGTCGTTGGCGCAATGGCTGGCGACATCGGAATGCTCATCGCTGGTCGCACCATTCAGGGCGTCGGTGCAGCGTTCGTGCTTCCAGCCACGCTCAGCATCGTCACCAATGCTTTCCCAAGGCACGAACGAGCTCGGGCCATCGCGGTCTGGACCGCCGTCAGCGGCATGGGTATCGGACTTGGGCCGGCCATCGGCGGGTACTTGGTCGACCGCTGGGACTGGTCGGCAGCGTTCTGGATCCATATACCGATCATCGCCGTCGCATTGATCGGCCAGCTGTTCGTTCCCGAATCACGAGATGATCGCCACGTCGGGCTCGACATACCTGGCTCGATCACCGCCACGCTCGGCATCACGGCACTGGTCTTCGGAATCATCCAAGGCGGCGAAGCCGGGTGGACTTCCCCGCTGATCATCGGCAGCTTCTTGGTCGCCGCTGTGTCACTGGTCTCGTTCATCGCCATCGAAAAGCGTGCGGATTACCCGATGTTGCCGCTGCACTTCTTCAAGAACCGCGACTTCACCGGCTCGGTGGCCGTCATCGGCATCATGTTCTTCGCCGGCCCAGCAGCGTTCTTCTTCATGACCCAGTTCTTCCAGATCGTCCAGGGACGTGATGCCTTCGAAGCCGGTCTGCTCATCCTGCCGAACGCCGGTGCGATCATCATCGCCTCGGTGGCGGCAACGAAGCTCATCGGCCCGCTCGGCCCACGCCGGCTTGTGATGATCTCGGTGGCGATCATGGCAGTTGCCACAGCGATCTTCACCGGCATCGACCCCTCATGGAGCGCCACCCGAGAGATCCTGGTCATCAGCATGTTCGGCTTCGGATTCGGGTTGGGCATGCCGGCGCTGACCGATGCAGTCATGGCGTCGGTCCCGGTTGAAGATGCCGGTGTCGGCTCCGCAGTGAACGATGTCAGCCGAGAGCTCGGATCCGCCCTAGGAGTTGCGATCATCGGGACATTCATCTCCGGCATCTACCGAGGCAATGTCGACGATCGCCTCAGCGGGCAGGTTCCAGACGACGTGATCGAGACCGCCCAGGAGGGCATCGGCGTCATCGCAGCCGTCGCACCGTCCTTGCCCGACGATGTGGGTGCTACAGCCTTCGACGGTTCCAGCCAGGCGTTTGTTGATGCCATGACCTCGGGCTTCTGGCTGAGCGCAGGAGTTCTGGTGCTCGGAGTCCTGGTTGCGGCCTGGCTCCTGCCGAACGAGGTTCGTGCCGACCAGGTCACCAGGGAAGACGACGGCGACCACGATGGCGACGACACCTACCCAGATGGCGAGCCATTCGTCATCGAGGACGAGGAGCTGTTGTTCCCAGAACTCGTGTAGCGCATTCGGGCCCCAAGCGCGTCGGCTGGTTTCCCCTCGGACCAGCCGACGTTGCGCGTTTTCGCTACTCCGCCAAGAGCGCCTGAGCGGTTTTTCGCAGCTGCAGGGAGTTGACCGGCTTCACCAGCTCAGCGTCGGCCTTCGCCTGGTCTGCGATCCAGGTGTCGGCCTGGCGGTCCAACAGCATGAGAATCCGCGTGTCGGGCACCCTGCCGGCTTCTGCCTCCAGCCTCAGATCGAGGCTTGCAGCGACCCCTCCCATGTTCCCGATCTGAAGATCCAAAACCACGAGATCGGGCTTCAGTTCGGTCACTGCGGGGCGAACGTCGGCGCCTGCACGTACCCGGCTGATGGTTGTGTCTTCGTCGAGCAAGGCCGAAAACACCTCCTCGGCCAGCGAGTCAGCGTCGGTTGCCAAGAGTACGTGAGCCACCGGGTCATCGTAATCGCCCCAGCCGCCGCTGAACCCACTTGAAGCTGTCGATCGCCAGCTTGGCCGATATGCTCCGCGCCGATGGACCTGTGGAGGTTGTCATGCTCGAGATAGACATCGAAGAAGGGGACTCCTACACCTTGTGTCGCCCCCGCGGAGAGCTGGACGCCTACACGGTCGGCCAGTTCCGCGAATCCCTTACGGGTTTGGCCGACGAAGATCGGCTACTCATCGACCTCTCAGAGGTGCCGTTCATGGACTCCGCTGGTCTAGGTGCCCTGATTGGCGGGATTCGCCGAGCTCGTGAGAACGAGAATCAGGTCGTCGTTGCCTGCAGCCGAGCGACGCTCACACGCCTGCTCCACACCACCGGGTTCGATCGCATCGTCCCCGTCACCGAGTCGATTGAGGAAGCCGAAGCCGCGTTCGACGCGGAGGAATAGATCCTATGGGCCTTCGACTGCGAGTTGAGCAGTCAGTCGATCACTCATCTGGCTGATGCCGTCGAGGTCGTGAAGGTCGTGGCCCAACTGTTCGACCCGCACCGTGAGTGCTTCGGGACATGTCTCGAGTAGCGGATCGAGCTCACGCTCCTGCGCCTCGGACAGAGCGGTCAGATCCCTCAGCGTCTCGAGTCGCTGGGACGGCTGAGGGCCGCGTCCCAGCTCGTCGTCGAGTTCTGCCGCTGTCGCGTCGGTGAATCTCGGTTGGAGTCGGTTGACGACGATCGCGGCAACCTCCATCTCCGAACCATGCAGGCGCTCAGCGAAGAAGCAGCTCTCCTCTACAGCCTCTGCCGTCGCGGCCGTGACCAGCACGAAACTCGTGGACTCGCTTGCGAGGAGCACACCCATGGCTCTGGCTCTTGCCCGGAACCCGTCTTCCATCCCGGCGAAGGCCTCTAGGAAAGCAAGCGTGTCGTCGACCACCTCTGGGCTCACCACCCGAGCAACTCGGCGGAGTAGCAGGATCAACGGAGCTGTCAGTCTCTTGGTCAGACGGCCAGTGGGAGCCGCGATTCGGAACAATCGGCCGTCCAGAAACCGGCCTAGTCGGTCAGGCGCATCAAGGAACTCCAGCGCGTTGCGCGACGGCGGGGTGTCGACGACTACCAGGTCGAAGCGGTCGTCGTTGTGAAGTTCGTACAGCCGCTCGAGCGCCATGAACTCGCGGGTTCCGCTGAGGCTGGTCGAGAGATTTCGGTAGTAGCGGTTTGCGAGGATCCTCTCGACCTGCTCGGTGCTTGTTCCGTGGTGCTCAATGAGGCGGTCGAATGTCGCCTTCGTGTCGAGCATCGTCACCCAGAGCTCGCCATCACCGTCGTTGTCGCTCAACGGGATATACACGCAGTCGTCATCGATGCCATCGAGGTCGAGCGCGTCCGCCAGTCGTCGCGCCGGATCGATCGTGACCACCACCACGCGGCGGCCGTTTCTGGCCTCGGACAACGCGACGGCCGCAGCAGTGGTTGTTTTGCCGACGCCCCCGGTGCCACAGCACAAGACGACCGAGGAGTCTGCGAGGAGATCGGTAGCACTCATTGCTGCGTCTCGAATCTCAAACCCGAGATCTGATCGAGCGCCGCTGAAGCGAGATCTTCGAGGTCAGAGGCACCGAGCCGAGTGACGAGCTTGCGCGGTAGCTCGATCTGCTCCAGCGGCAGCTCGGACGCGAGCCGAGAAACCTGGAAGCGTTGACCGTGCACCTGTGTCTCCCAGAACTGTGCGGCTGCATCGAACTCACCGGCCCGCCCGGACTGCTTGGTTTCGTCAGGAGTCGGATCCAGGTCACGGTCTGCGAACAACGAATTCACCACCGCGGGCCCCAAGCGGACGCCTATCTCGTCTTCGAGCGCGTATGCGGTCTCGACGAGTTCGTTGACAGGCGTTTCCTCTGCCAGTGTCACGAGCACGACCGAAGTTCTCGAGGGGTCGGTCAAAAGGTCGACCACCTCGTCTGCCTGGCGCGCAATCGGACCCGTGTCGACCGTTTGTTGGAGGCCGTGGGCTGCCCTCAGGAACGAAAGAGCGTGTCCCGATGCAGGCGCATCGATGATGATCAGATCTGCGTCGCGGGCGACCTCGAGTTGTTTGATCTTGCCGAGAACGATCAGGTCCTTGAGACCCGGCGTCGAGCCGGCGAGCGTGTCCAGAACCTGGAGTCTGGTCAGGTTTCGGCCGAAGCCGCGAAGGCCGTTCTCGTCGAGATAGTCGAGTAGAGCCTCTTTGGCCGAGATCGTCCTGGCTCTCAGCGCCCCGCGGCCCGACTCGGGGTCGGCGGGTCGGATCACGGACTCGACATAGGCCAGGTCAGAAGCACTTTCGGCGCTCGCCCGGTCGTCGTCGGCAAACATCGACCCCAACCCGCGCTTTCCCTCGACCTCTACCAATAGAGTGTCGGTGCCGATGCGCGATGCGGCCAGCCCCAAAGAAGCTGCCACCGTGGTTTTCCCCACCCCGCCCTTTCCGGCAACGATCAGGACACGAGAGGCCGTGAAGAAGTCCGAGGGATCCATCCGATGACGAGGCTAGTGCTCCGTTTGGTGGCTGCTGTCAGTGCGATCCTGTTGGGTCTCTTTGGATCGTTTGGCGCGACGGCATCGGCTCAAGACAGCCAAGGTGACAACACCGACAGCGGTGCAGCCGATGAACTCCCAGCGGGTTTCGTGGACATCTTGGAGGTATCGGGTCTGCTCGACGATGTCATCGCCGACACCATCGAGGAGGCTGTGCGTTCAGCGAACGCCGACGGCGCTCGTGCTCTGGTGCTACAGGTCAACTCGAAACAGGCTGTTGTGTCCGACGAGCGGCTCAACGAGATCGCCCTCATAGTGGCGGAATCGCCGGTCCCGGTCTCTGCGTGGGTCGGCCCATCGGGGTCTCGGGCCCTCGGCAAAGTCGCGCAACTCGTCGGCGTCACTGACTCGGTAGGTGTGGCCATCGGGGCGAAGCTGGGCAAGACCGGAGAACAAGTGCTGGATCC